>CAXGVP010000048.1:0-11416 GCA_964013055.1 uncultured Albimonas sp. | reverse complement strand
GGGCCCGCGCCTCGAGCAGGCGGCTCGCAAGCCGCAGCACGAAGCGCAGCGCCAGCGCGGCGACCAGGCCCGAGGCCAGCACCAGCCCCGCAAAGCGCATCTGCTGGCGGCGCTGCCGCTCGCGCAGGTCGCTCAGCGCCTGGAACAGCTGCGGGCGCAGGCGCAGCTCGTCGTCGTAGACGGCGCGGCCCATGCGGCGCAGCGGCTCCTCCCACGCATGGACGAAGCCCAGCATCGCCCCGAGCGCGGCGTCCGTGGTCGGGAACGGCTCGGCGGGCGGGGGCGCCGCGGGATCGAGACCGAGGCGCGCATCGAGCGTCTTCAGCGCCTCGAGCATCGCGGCGAGGTGGGCGACGTGGGACTCCCCGTCGCGGGCGACGCGGGCGCGGGAGAGGAAGCTGCGGGTGGCGAGCAGGTCCAGCCGGCTCCACAGGATGTCATATTGCAGCGCCACGGCGTCCGGGATCGCGGGGGGCGCGCCGTCGGCGGCGGGCGGCGGCGGCTCCCCCGTCCGGCGGACCTCGCCGATGCGGTCGGCGAGGCGGAGCATCTCGATCTCGGCCTGGTGCGACAGCCAGGAGACCGCGCCCTCCACGATGGCGGCGCGGTCTTCCTCCAGCTTCTGGGTGGCGCGGAAATCGACGCTGGCCGACCAGACCATGACCCCGAAGATCGCGACGGCGGCCGCCGCGACCGGAAGGGGCAGCCAGCCGAGCCAGCGCCTAGCGCGGGCCGAAGTCGATCGCATTGACCTGCCAGATCCACATGTGGGTGTTGTCGGTGGCGGCGAGCTCGGGGTGCGCTTCGGAGGGGAACACCAGCCAGATCGGGCCCTTGTCGCGCACCGACATGGTCTTGCCGTCCATCTTCATGGCCAGCACCCCGCCGTCGGCGATGATCTGGCCCGCGTCGAGCGTGATCTGGTAGGCGTTCAGCGCGGTCAGGGCGACGGGGCCGGAGCTGACGCCCACGCGCGCCGCGACGTCGGCGAAAGGCACGCCCTCGAACTCGATCACGCCTTCGGTCCAGGGGGTTATGGCGCGGACCGTGGTCTGCGGCATGGCGGCGAGCTCGGCGAGGCTGATCGCGGTGGCGGTCCCCGCCTGGCCGGGCCGGTGCACGGTCACGGTCAGGTCCAGCGCCGAGGCGGCGGCCGGCGGCGCGCCCAGGGCGGCGACGCCGGCGGTCGCGATCACCGCGGCGGGGGCCACGAGACAGGCCGCCCAGACGGCGAGCGCGGAGAGGCGGGCGGGCAGGGCGATCGGCATCGGCGAGGGCTCCGGTTCTGCAGACGCGGGACGGGCGGCGCGCCTCGTGCAGCACGCCTCTTGAGGCGCGCCTCGTTCAGCACGCCTCTTGAGGCGCGACTCGTGCAGCACGCCTCTTGAAGCGCGCCTCGTGCAGCGCGACGCGGTCCCCGGGTTCTGCGCCGGAATTCTCTAAGGCTTGGTTACGCCCGGCCCTGCCGCAGCCGCCCCACCACGCCCGCGGGGAAGAAGTAGATCGAGGCGATGAACAGCAGCCCCAGCCACAGCAGCCAGCGGTCGGGGTCGAGCAGGTCGGGGACCAGCGGCAGGCCGCCCGTCGCCTCGGCCGCGCCGGCCATGACCTCCTGCAGGTAGGTCTGGGCCAGCACCAGCAGCGTCGCCCCGATCGCCGCGCCGTAGAGCGTGCCCATGCCCCCGATCACCACCATCAGCAGCACGTCGATCATGATCTCGAAGCCCATCGCCGTGCCGGGCCCGACGTAGCGCAGCCAGATCGCGAAGAGCGAGCCCGCCAGCGCCGCGCAGGCGGCCGAGAGGCAGGTGGCGGCGGTGCGGAAGGCGACCACGCGGTAGCCGATCGCCTCGGCGCGGAAGTCGTTCTCGCGGATCGCCTGCAGCACCCGGCCGAAGGGCGAGTTCACCACCCGCAGCAGCCCGAGGAAGATCAGAAGAGAGCCGCCGAAGACCAGGTAATAGTTGAGCAACTTGCCGTTCAGGCTGACGCCGAGCAGCTTGCCGTCGGCGAACTTGAAGGCCGGCGTCAGCTCCCGCGGGATCGAGAACGACAGGCCGTCCTCGCCCCCGGTGATCGCGCTGAGCTGGCTGACCAGCACCGCCACGGCCGAGGCGACGGCCAGCGTGATCATGGCGAAGAAGATCGCCCGGACGCGCAGGCTGAACAGGCCGATGATCAGCGCCACCGCCGCCGCCAGCAGGGCGCCGGCGAGGGTTCCCACGACCACGGGCAGGAAGCCGCGCTCCATGTTCTCGCAGGCCAGCGCGACGCCGTAGGCGCCCATGCCGAAGAACATGGTGTGGGCGAAGCTGACGATGCCCGCATAGCCCAGCATCAGGTCGTAGGAGGCCGCCAGCGCGATGAACACCGAGATCCGGGCCGCGGTCTCCAGCGAGCGGGTGCCGGGAAACAGGAACGGCGCGAAGGCGAGGCAGAGGAAGATCGCCAGCAGCACCAGAGACAGCGCGCGGGAGCGGGGCAGGTCGCCCGAGAGGATCCGGGTCAGCATGGGGCCCTCACTTCGCCTTGACGACAGGGGTCATCCCCTGCGGCCGCCACATCAGGATCGCGGCCATCAGGCCGATGTTGGAGATCAGCGCGACCTTGGGCGCGAGGAACGCCACGTAGTTCTGCAGCAGCCCCACCATCAGCGCCGCGATGAAACAGCCCTCGACCGAGCCGAGGCCCCCGATGATGATCACGATGAAGACGAGGATCATCGTCTCCTGTCCCATGTGGGCGGTGATCACCTGTTCGTAGAGGCCCCACATCACGCCGCCCAGCCCCGCCAGCGCGGAGCCCGCGACGAAGACGCCGATGAAGACGCGGTCGATGCGGTAGCCCAGCGCCTGCACCATCTCGCCGTTCTCGACGCCGGCGCGCACGATCAGGCCGATGCGGGTGCGCTTCAGGGTCAGGCGCAGGGCGAGGAACACGACGAGCCCCAGCGCCACCGCCACCAGCCGGTATTTCTCCAGCGCGGCGCCGGCGAAGGTGATCGCGCCCTGGAAGGCGGCGGGCCGCTCGATGAAGATCTCGACCGGCCCCCAGAGGACGTAGATCAGCTGCTCGACCACGATCAGCCCGCCCATCGTGACCAGGATCTGCTTGAGGTGGGCGCCGTAGACGGGGCGCACGATGACCCGCTCGAAGGCGTAGCCCATCACGCCGGTGGCGAGCATGGCGCAGGCCACCGCCAGCAGGATGGCAAGACCGTTGAGCCAGATCGAGGCCTCGGCCGTCAGCCCCGGCATCAGCATCAGCGCGGTGACGCCGACGAAGGCCCCGACCGAGACGAACGCGCCGTGGCCGAAGTTGATGACGTCCATCAGCCCGAACACCAGCGTCATGCCCGCGGCCATGGTGAAGATCATCATCCCCATCGCCAGTCCGGAGACGGTGAGCGTCAGCCACGAGGATTGCTGGTCGATCGCCAGCCACCCCGCCGCCGCCAGCGCCAGCAGCAGCAGCGCCGGCGCGTGGGGCGACAGCCGCTCGCCCAGCGAGGCGCGGGAGAAGGTGGGGCGGTGCTCGGGCGCAAGCTCGGTCATCAGTGGCCCCCTTCCATGCTGAGACCCATCAGTTTCTCCTGAAGCGCGGCGTCGGCGGCGAGGGTCGCCATGGCGCCGGTCCACACGATCCGGCCGTCGTCCATCACCGCGACGTGGTCCCCCAGCGCCCGGGCCATCGAGAAATTCTGCTCCACCAGCACGATGGTGGCGCCGGCGGCCTTGAGGTCCTTCAGCGCGCGGACCAGCGTGCCGACGATGGCCGGGGCGAGGCCCTTGGACGGCTCGTCGATCAGGTAGAGGCGCCGCTCCTCGCACACCGCCCGCGCGACCGAGAGCATCTGCTTCTGCCCGCCCGAGAGGTGGCCCGCCGGCAGCTTCCAGAAGGTCTTCAGGGGCGGGAAGACGGAAAAGATCCAGTCCAGCCGCGCCCGGTCCAGCGGCCCGGAGACGGCGGCCAGCACCATGTTCTCCTCGACCGAGAGGTCGGAGAAGACGCCCATGTTCTCCGGCACCAGGGAGACCCCCGCCCGCGCGATCGCCGGCGTGGGCAGGGCGGCGATGTCCCGTCCCTCCAGCAGGATCCGGCCCTGGCGGGCCCGCCACAGGCCCATGATGGTGCGCAGGGTGGTGGTCTTGCCGGCGCCGTTGCGGCCCAGCAGCATGGTGACCTCGCCGGCGGGAACCTCGAAGTCGACGCCCTGGAGGATGTGGTATTGCGCGATGTCGGTGAAGACGCCCTCGAGGCGCAGCAGCGGCTCAGACATCGGCGATCTCCTTGCCGAGATAGGCTTCCTGCACGACGGCCGAGGCCATGACCTCGGCCGGTTCCCCGTCGGCGGCGAGCGCGCCGTTGTGCAGGACGATGATGCGGTCGGCGAGCGTGCGGATCACGTCCATCTTGTGCTCGACCAGCAGGATCGCGTGGCCGCCTTCCGCCTTCAGCTCGGCGATCAGGTCGAGGACCACGGGCGCCTCGTCCATCGACATGCCCGCGGTGGGCTCGTCGAACATGTAGACGCGGGGGCGCAGCGCGATCAGCAGCGCCACCTCCAGCTTGCGCTGGTCGCCGTGGCTGAGCGCCGAGACGGTCTGGTCGGCCAGCCGCGTCAGCCGCACCCGCTCGAGCGCATGGTCGGCGGCCTCGATCAGCTCCGGATGGCGGGAGGCCATGGAGAGCATATCAAGACCCTTGCGGGCCTTGGACTGGGCGACCAGGCGGACGTTCTCGCGCACGGTCAGGCTGGGAAACAGGTTGGTCAGCTGGAACGCCCGCCCCAGCCCCAGATGCGTGCGGGTCGAGGCGGAGGCGCGGGTGACGTCCCGCCCCTCCAGCAGCACCTGGCCCGCGGTGGCCGGCAGCTGGCCGGAGATCAGGTTGAAGTAGGTGGTCTTGCCGGCGCCGTTGGGCCCGACGATGGCGGTCAGCTCCCCCGCCCCGAAGGCGCAGGAGACGTGATCGACGGCCACATGCCCGCCGAAGCGGATGGTCAGGCCCTTCGTCTCGAGGACGGGATCGGTCAAGGGAGCCTCCGCCGTGAGGTCTGCGATGGGACCGCCTCCGCCCGGGCCGCAAGCGCCTCCGCCGGAGGTCCTCCCGCCGCCGTCGCCGCCGCCGGGGGACCGAGAGGTCGGGTCCCGCGGCGTCCGTTGCGCCCCGCCCCTGCGGACATCTCCCCGGGGCGGGCCGCGGGAGGCCCCGGGTCAAGCCCGGGGCGCCTTCGGGGCGGGCGAGCCGCCTCAGTTGCGGATCGGGATGTCCATGTCCTCGATGGTCAGCTCGCGGACCAGCTCGGGGATCGCCCACTCGACCTCGGGGTCGACCTTGATGCGGAAGTGATACATCGACTGCAGGGCCTGGTGATCCTCGGCGCGGAAGGTCATCGGGCCCTTCGGCGTCTCCCAGGTCATGCCCTCCATGGCGGAGATCAGGTCCTCGGTGTCGGTGCTCCCGGCCTTCCGGATCGCCTCGACCACCGCGAGCCCCGCGGCCATGCCGCCGGCGGTGAAGAAGTCGGGCGGGGTCCCGAAGCGGGCCTCGTGCTGCTCGACCAGCCAGTCGTTGATCGGGTTCTGGGGGATCTCGTAGTAGTAATACGTCGCCCCCTCCATGCCCGGGAACTCCTTGTAGGCGGGCATGGCGGCGAGGATGTTGCCCCCCGTGGCGATCTCGATCCCGAAGCGGGAGGGATCCATGGCGTTGACCTTGGACATCGGGTTGCCGCCGCCCGCCCAGATCACGAACAGCTTCTTGCTCCCGTCCAGGTCCTTCATCGCGTTGAAGATCCGCTCGGCCGCGGCGGTGAAGTCGGTGGTGTCGGTGGGCACGTATTCCTCGTGCACCAGCTCGGCCGGCGTGTCGGCCAGCGCCTCCTTGAACGCCGCCACGCCGTCGCGGCCGAAGGCGTAGTCCTGGGCGAGGGTGGCGATCTTCACCCCTTCCTTGCCCAGCGCCACCGCGTTCGAGATCGCGTCCTGCGAGCTGTTGCGCCCGGTGCGGAAGATGAAGCGGTTCCAGTTCTCGCCGGTGATCGAGTCCGCCACCGCCGGCTCCACGATCAGGATTTTTTCATACTCTTCGGCCACGGGCAGCATGGCGAGCGCCACGCCCGACGACACCGGGCCCACGGCCAGCGTCACCTCGTCGTCGCCATAGGCTTCGGCCAGCAGCGCCTTGCCCTGGTCGGGCTTGAGCTGGGTGTCCTTCTCGATGACCACGATCTTCTCGCCGTCGATCTCCATCGTGCCGCCGGTGGCGTATTCCAGCCCCATCATCAGCCCGGTGTGGGACTGCTTGGCATAGGCCTCCAGCGGGCCGGTCTTGCCGTAGACATGGGCGATCTTGATCTCGGCCGAGGCGGTCCCGGCGGCCAGCGCCGCTAGGGACGCGGCCGCGGCGAGGCGGGCTGCGAGCGTCATGGCGAATTCCTCCCTGCGCGGCGCGGCGCCGGCGATCCCTCCCGGACCGGCCCCGTCCCGCGGAATTGCGTTATGGCACGGACGCTAGGAGCGCCGTGACGCCTTCGTCAAGTTGTCGCAGGCTGGGCGCCCCTACGGAATTGACCGTCGATCAGCAATATTCTTGCGCGCCGCGGGACAATCGCCGGGTCCGCCGGCGGTCGTGCACGGACCGCGGGGCCGCCGCACGCCCGCCGGCGGAAACCAAGTTTTTTGATCGGAGAATCGCCGCGCCCCTTTTCCCGAGCGTTTCGCTCGGCTAACCAGCAGGGAGATCCGAGCCCCCGACGCCCCTCGCAGGAGTTCTCCGATGCCCGCTCGTTCCCGCGCCGCCCGCCTGGCGCTCGTCGCCGCCCCGCTCGCGCTGCTCGCCGTGCCCGCCGCGGCGGTGGAGAAGACCGAGGTGCTCGCCACCTACGCCGACATCGCGCGCGCCGGCTACGAGGACAGCCTCGCCACCGCGAAGCGCCTGCAGCAGGCGGTGGCGGCCCTGACCTCCGACGCCTCGCCCCAGGCGCTGGCCGCGGCGAAGGCCGCCTGGCTGCAGGCCCGCGTGCCCTACCAGCAGACCGAGGCGTTCCGCTTCGGCAACGCGATCGTCGACGACTGGGAGGGCCGGGTGAACGCCTGGCCGCTGGACGAGGGCCTGATCGACTACGTCGCGGACGGCGGCGCCACGGACGAAAACCCCTACGCCGGGATCAACGTCGTCGCCTCCGAAAGCTTCGAGCTGAACGGCGAGACCGTCGACGCCTCGACCATCACGCCCGAGCTGCTCTCGCAGACCCTGCACGAGGCCGACGGCATCGAGGCCAACGTCGCCACCGGCTACCACGCCATCGAGTTCCTGCTCTGGGGCCAGGACCTCAACGGCACGGACCACGGCGCCGGCGCCCGCCCCTGGACCGACTACGCCGCCGGCGATGCCTGCACCGGCGGCCATTGCGACCGCCGCGCGGAATACCTCACGGCGGCGACCGAGCTGCTGATCTCGGACCTCGAGGAGATCATCGCGGCCTGGGGCGACGACGGCGAGGCGCGCGAGGCGCTGATGGCCGATCCCGACGCGGGCGTGGTGGCGATCCTGACCGGCATGGGCAGCCTCTCCTACGGCGAGCAGGCGGGCGAGCGCATGAAGCTGGGCCTGATGCTCAACGATCCGGAGGAGGAGCACGACTGCTTCTCCGACAACACCCACAACTCGCATTTCTACGACGGCATCGGCGTGCGCAACGTCTACACCGGCCGCTACGTGCGGGTGGACGGCACGGTGGTGACCGGCCCGTCCGTCTCCGAGCTGGTGGCCGAGACCGACCCCGACACCGACGCCGCCCTGCGCGAGGCGCTGGACCGCTCGATCCAGGCGCTGGGCGAGATCAAGATCGCGGCCGAGGGCGGTTTTTCCTATGACCAGATGCTGGCCCGCGGCTCGCAGGCCGGCGAGGCGCTGATCGGCGGCGCGGTGGAGGCGCTGGTCGAGCAGACCCGCGCCATCGAGCGGGCGGTGGCCGCCCTGCACCTGCAGCCCATCGCCTTCGAGGGCTCGGACAGCCTCGACGATCCGACCTCGGTCTTCCAGTAAGACGCGCGACCCGGAAACGAAACAGGGCCGCCCCAGCCGGGGCGGCCCTTTTGTCTTGCCGGTCGGCGCCGCTCAGAAGCGGAAGCGCACGCCGGTGAACACGGCGTCGCCGTCCGAGTAGCTGGCCGAGTTGTCGGAGTAGTCGTAGTTCCGCCAGGTCGCGTAGACCTCGAGGTTCGCCGCGTCGATCTTCTGCACCACGGCCAGGCCGACGCTGTCGGACGAGGACGAGGTGATGCCCGCGCCCGCGTCGATGTTGACGTCGTCGCCGGCGTAGTAGTCGACCGAGACGCTGGTCGAGCCCCAGGACACCAGGTCCCGGGTGATGCCGACCTTGGTGTAGACGAAGGAGGCGTCGCCCTCGGTCATGCCGCCGGCGAGGGTGAAGTTCAGGCCCGTCGGCTTGTGCAGCGTGGAGGCGGAGGCGATGTAGCGCGCGTCGTTGTCGTCGCGCAGGCCCAGGCCCGCGGCGCCCTCGACCTCGAAGTCGCCGAAGCCGCCGATGTAGGAGGCGGAGGCGTCGAACAGGTTCTGCTCGCGCACCACGCGGCTGTCGTTGAGCAGGTCGCGCCCGTAGGAGGCGCTGAACCCGAAGCCCGCGAAGCGCGGCGTGTCGTAGCGCACCCGCACCCGGCGCGAGCCGTCGAAGTTCGAGAACGCGTCGCCCACCGCCACGCCCGAGATCGAGCCGGGGCCGCCCACGCCCGAGAAGCGGAACAGCTGCGCCGAGGCCGAGTCGGCCAGCGACGACGAAGCCACCAGGCCGGTGCCCGAGAGGTCGAACTCGGCCACGTTGTCGGTCGAGGTGCCGCCCTGGCCCAGGAACAGGTCGCCCGCCTGGGCGAAGTGGAAGATGAAGTCGATCCGGCGGATGTTCGACTTCTGCACCTGCCATTCCTGGTCTGAGACGGAGTCGTTCAGCACGTTGACCCGCCCGGTGGAGTAGGGGTCGTAGCCGATCTCGTAGACGTTCTCGAACGACCAGGTCCGGAAGTCCTTCTCGAACCGCAGCCCGATGCGCGAGTTCGAGTTGGCGGCGTCGACGAACGGATAGACCTCGGTCTGGCGGCCGTCGTCATAGACCAGCACGCCGCGGTTGATCTGGCCGTAGAGCTCCAGCGTGCCGCCCAGCAGCGGCCATTCCAGCTCGGGGATGCTCTGCGCCGCGGCGGGGCCGGCCAGCGCCAGCGCGAGGCCCGGGGCCAGCGCGGCCCGGGAGAGGGGGGAGAGAGGGGAGAGACGGGACATGGCGGGGGGCCTTCCGTGACATCGCCGGCCCCGCGGGAGGTCGCGGCCGACGGGGAGGTGGAACGGTCTGCCTGGCGCCGGAGCGGGTCCGGGCGTGGGTGGCGCAGACCTATCTCTGCGATCGCCGTGACGACCCTGTGACATCCACGCGCACATCCGGAGGGCGCCTCCGGTCCGTCCCTGCGGTCGCTGCGTAACATCGCGGCCCGCGCCGATCGGTCACCAAAATGTTTCCAGAACGTGAGCGATTTCTCATTCCGAGCCTGTGATTGTCCCGGAATTGACGCGAGCGTCGCCCGGCGGCGCCTGTCTTCGCGGCGCCCGGGGCCAGCCGCGGAGGCG
The DNA here is from genome assembly GCA_964013055.1 of uncultured Albimonas sp. GTDB lineage: Bacteria > Pseudomonadota > Alphaproteobacteria > Rhodobacterales > Rhodobacteraceae > Albimonas. The sequence goes on along the minus strand of CAXGVP010000048.1, from coordinate 1,774 downwards.
CGCCGGGCTGTGACCGGCCGACGCCTTGCGGGGGTCGGGGATTTCCGACCATACCGCTCGGATTGACCCCGGAGCCGAGTCGTCATGGTCCTCGCCGCCCGTCGCCGTCCCCTCGTCCTGTCCCTGCTGGCCCTGGCGCTGTGCGCGCCGGCGGCGGCGTTCGCGGGGGAGCTTTCGGCCGGCGGGCTGCCCGCCTCCGCCCTCCAGGACCCCGCGCTGCCCGTCGTGCCCCGCACCGAGGCCGAGCGCGCGCGGATCGCCGCCGTGCTGGCCGCGCCCGCGGACCTCTCCGCCCCCGAGCCGTTCGAGGCGATGCCCGGCGGCGCCGCCACCTCGCGCAAGCAGGCGAACCGGGACGCGTTCTCCCAGTCCTCGGCCAACATGCCCTTCGAGCGGGAGCTGGACTTCAAGCTCGGCAACGGGCTGTTCCGCAAGCTGTGGGTCTCCTCGCCGTCCTCGACCCGGGCCTCGGACGGGCTGGGGCCCCTCTACAACGCCCGCTCCTGCCAGCGTTGCCACCTCAAGGACGGCCGCGGGCACGTGCCGCCGGAGGGGGGCGACGCCGAGGGGGTGGCGAACACGATCTTCCTGCGCGTCTCGGTCCCCGGGGAGGCCTCCGACCTGCCCGAGGCGCTGCGGGCGGTGGAGGGCTATCTCGCCGCCCTGCCGGACCCGGTCTATGGCGAGCAGCTCCAGGACTTCGCGCTGCCCGGCATGACCCCGGAATACCGGCTGGGCGTCGAATGGACCTACGAGACCGTGGCGCTGGCGGGCGGCGAGACCGCCGAGCTGCGCCGCCCGGACTGGCGCGCCGAGGATCTCGGCCAGGGGCCGCTGGCGGAGGGGGCGATGCTCTCCCCCCGCATCGCGCCGCAGATGATCGGGCTGGGGCTGCTGGAGGCGATCCCGGTCGAGGACATCCTCGCCGGCGCCGACCCGCAGGATGCGGACGGCGACGGCATCTCGGGCCGGGCCAACGTGGTCTGGTCCGCGCGCCACCGGCGCCCGCTGCTGGGCCGCTTCGGGCTGAAGGCGGGCAAGGCCACGGTCGAGGAGCAGTCGGCCGCCGCCTTCTCGGGCGACATCGGCATCTCGACGCCCCTGCACCCCGATCCCTGGGGGGAGTGCACGCCCGCCCAGTCCGCCTGCCGCGACGCCCCCCATGGCGACGACCCGGAGCGGGGCGGCCTCGAGGCCGACGCCGAGGCGCTGAGGCTGGTGACCTTCTATGCGCGCAACCTCGCCGTGCCGGCCCGGCGCGACTGGGGGGATGCGCAGGTGCTCGCCGGCAAGCGGGTGTTCCACGAGACCGGCTGCGCCGCCTGCCACCGGCCGCGCTTCGTCACCCAGCGGCTGGAGGATCGCCCCGAGCAGTCCTTCCAGCTGATCTGGCCCTGGACCGACCTGCTGCTGCACGACATGGGCGAGGGCCTGGCCGACCACCGCCCCGAGGCGCGCGCCACCGGCACGGAATGGCGCACGCCGCCGCTGTGGGGCGTCGGCCTGACCGCCACGGTCAGCGGCCACACCGAATTCCTGCACGACGGCCGCGCCCGCAGCCTGCTCGAGGCGGTCCTGTGGCATGGCGGCGAGGCGCAGCCCGCCCGCGACCGCGTGGTCGCGATGCCGCCCGCCGACCGCGCCGCCCTCCTGCGCTTCCTGGAGTCCCTGTGATGTCCTCCGACGATCCGACCCGCCCCCGCGCCGCCCGCCCCGGCGCCGTGCCGCCCGACGCCGCCCGCCCCGGCGCCGTGCCGCCCGACGCCGCCCGCCC
>CAXGVP010000047.1:0-11449 GCA_964013055.1 uncultured Albimonas sp. | reverse complement strand
TGCCTGAGCGACTCGCCCGCCCCGGTCAAGGACAAGCCGCGCAAGCGCGGTCGCTTCGCGATCCCTGACCGGGGCGGGCGAGTCGCTCTGATCGGCATCAGCGACGGACGGCTCCGGAGAACAGGCGCTCCCGGCAGGGCTCGTGGCGGGCGGGAGCCCTGGGGCGGGCGTCGCGCCCTTGACGGGGGGCGGGGGGAGCGCGACCTATGGCGGGCCTGATGGAGGAATGCCCCATGCCCGCCGACGCCACCGTCGATCCCAGCCCGTTCGTCATCCAGGAGACCGAGAGGCGCGAGGGCAAGTTCGCCGGCGACGATCCCTTCGCGCTGGCCCAGAGCTGGCTGGAGGAGGCCTTCGCCGCGGAGATCAACGACGGCAACGCCATGTCGCTGGCCACCGTCGACGAGACCGGCATGCCGAATTCGCGCATGGTGCTGCTCAAGGAGATCGAGGGCTCGGGCGCCCCCTCGGGCGGGGCGTTCGTGTTCTACACCAACTACGGCTCGGCCAAGGGGCGGGAGCTTGTCGCCACCGGCAAGTGCGCCCTGCTGCTGCACTGGAAGAGCCTGCGCCGCCAGGTGCGCGTGCGCGGCGTGGTGGAGAAGGAGGAGGGGCCGCAGGCGGACGCCTACTACGCCTCGCGCGGGCTGCAGTCGCGGCTGGGGGCCTGGGCCTCGGAGCAGTCGCGCGAGCTGAGCTCGCGCGGGCATCTGATGGCCGAGGTCGCCAGGGTCGCGGCCCGCCACCCGCTGAACCCGCCCCGCCCGCCGTTCTGGGGCGGCTTCCGGGTGCGCCCGGTGGAGATGGAGTTCTGGGCCGACGGCGCCCACCGCCTGCACGACCGCTTCCAGTGGAAGCGCGACAGTCCCGACGCCCGCGGCTGGACCGTGCGCCGCCTCAACCCCTGAGCCGCCGACGCCCGGACCGCCGGGCGCAGACGGCCGAGGCCCGTCCCACGCCCGAGCGCGGCGGCGCCGCGCCCGGCGACGCGCCGCCGCGGCAGGGTCGCCGGGGGTTGCATCGCCGCCGCCGGCCCGGCGTGATCGGGGCCGAGAAATGCAGGGGCCGACTCGGCCCCGGGAGCCCGACATGCCCGATCGCAAGACCCTGCTGCTGACCGGCGCCTCGCGCGGGATCGGCCATGCCACCGTGAAGCGCTTCGCCTCCGCGGGATGGCGGGTGATCACCTGCTCGCGCCACCCCTTCCCCGAGGACTGCCCGTGGGAGATGGGGGAGGAGGATCACATCCAGCTCGACCTCGCCGACCCGCAGTCGACCATGGAGGCGGTGGAGCAGATCCGCGCGCGCCTGCCAGAGGGGCGGCTGGAGGCGCTGGTCAATAACGCCGGCATCTCTCCGAAGGGTCCGCAGGGGGAGCGGCTGAACACCCTGACCACCGATCTGCGCGACTGGGGCAAGGTGTTCCACGTGAACTTCTTCGCTCCCGTGGTGCTGGCGCGCGGCCTGCGCGCGGAACTGGCGGCGGCGCAGGGGGCGATCGTCAACGTGACCTCGATCGCCGGCGCCCGGGTTCACCCGTTCGCGGGCGCGGCCTACGGCACCTCGAAGGCGGCGCTGGCGGCGCTGACCCGCGAGATGGCCCATGACTTCGGCCCGCTGGGCGTGCGCGTGAACGCCATCGCGCCCGGAGAGATCGAGACCGCGATCCTCTCCCCCGGCACCGAGAAGATGGCCGAGGCGCTGCCGCTGCGCCGCCTGGGCAAGCCCGAGGAAGTGGCGCGCACCATCTACTACCTGTGCACGGCCGAAAGCTCCTACGTCACCGGCGTCGAGATCGAGATCAACGGCGGCCAGCACGTGTGACCGGGCCGCGGGGGCGGTAGGAGATCTGCGAGAAGCGTACTGACGTTGCGTCAGGCTTCGGTCTCGGCGGTCGGGAGCTTCCGCATGTCTGACAACGCATCCGAGTTCATCGGCGACATCCCCACCCATTACGAGGAAGGCCTCGGGCCGAACCTGTTCGAGGGCTTCGCCGAGCTGCTGGCCGAGGCGGCCTGCGCAGGCGCGCCCCGGGCGGTGCTGGAGCTCGCGGCCGGCACCGGCATCGTGGGGCGCAAGCTGCGCGACCGGCTGCCGGCGGAGGCGTCGCTGGTGGTCTCGGACCTCAATGCGCCGATGCTGGAGGTGGCGCGGGGCAAGTTCGCGGCGCAGGAGGCGGTGGAGTTCGCGGTGGCGAACGCGATGGAGACGCCGTTCCCCGACGCCGCCTTCGACCGGGTGGTCTGCCAGTTCGGGGTGATGTTCTTCCCCGACAAGCGCGTCGCCTTCCGCGAGGCGCGCCGCGTGCTGAAGCCGGGCGGGCGCTTCCTGTTCAACGCCTTCGGCCCGATGGAGGCGAACCCGCATTCCCAGATCGCCTACGCCGTGCCCGCGCAGTTCTTCGCGGGCGAGCCGCCGGGCTTCTACAAGGTCCCGTTCCACTACGGCGACCCAGCGACGGTGCGCGCGGACCTGGCCGCGGCCGGCTGGCAGGACGTCGCCCACGAGACGATCCGGATGCGCCGCAGGATCGCGGACCCGGCCGCCTTCGCCCGCGGCCTGGTCTACGGCAACCCGCTGATCGACGAGATCCGGGCGCGCGGGACCGTGGACCCCGAGACGGTCTGCGCCGCGGTCCACAGGGCGATCGAGGTGCTGTTCGCCCCGACCGACATGACCTTCCCGATGGAGGCGACCACCTTCGTGTGCACCGCGAGCTGACCCGCAACCGGCTTGCGCCGCCGGGCGGACCGGCGGGGCAGGGGGCTGCGAGGGGGCGGAGACGGGCCTATTCGGCGGCGCGGCTCGCGGGGGTGCAGCTTTCCTTGAGGGTCTCGACCATGTGGTCGATGAAGGCGCGCAGCTTGGGCTGCGGGAAGCGGCCCTGGGGGTAGACGGCGTAGACGCCCAGCGGCGGGCGGCGCGCCTCGGGGACCAGTTCGACCAGCTCGCCGCTGGCCAGGCCGTCGCCGACGATGAAGTCGGGGAGCATGGCGATGCCCAGCCCGTCCACCGCCGCCTGGCGCAGCGCGTCGCCGTTGTTGATCGTCAGCCGGCCGACCGCGCGGACCTGCCGCTCCTGCCCGCCGGGGCCCGACAGGCGCCAGACGTTGCCCGAGCTGAGGTTCGAGTAGTGCAGCAGGTTGTGCGAGGCGAGATCCTGCACCGAGGCCGGGGCGCCGTGGGCGGCGACGTAGCCGGGGCTCGCCACCACCATCACCTCGGCGTCGGCGAGCTTTCGGGCCCGCATCGAGGAATCCGGCAGGTCGCCGATCCGGATCGCCAGGTCGAAGCCCTCGGCCACCAGTTCCACGAAGCGGTCGTCGAGCACCATGTGCACCGAGATGTCGGGATACTTCTTGAGGAAATCCGAGATCGCCGGCGCCAGCGCCCGGATCCCGAAGGAGAAGGGCGCCGAGATCCGCAGTTCGCCCCGCGGGTTGTCCTGCATGGTCGAGACCATGGCGTCGGCCTCCTCGGCCTCGGCCAGGACGCGGATCGCGCGGTCGTAGAAGGCGAGCCCGATCTCGGTCGGGCTGACGCGGCGGGTGGTCCGGTTGAGCAGGCGCGCGCCCAGCCGGTCCTCCAGTGAGGCGACGTGCTTGGACACCGCCGATTTCGAGAGACCCATCTTCCGCGCAGCATCGGTGAACCCGCCAAGGTCCACGACGCGCACGAAGGCCTCCATCTCGCTCAGCCGATCCATGCCACCTCCGCTGCAATGCAACCAAAATCGCGCCGAATGCGTCGATCGTCAATCGTTGCGAAGGGTCTGCGACCATAAACGGCGATTGCGAAACCATTCGTTCATCAATGTTTTTTCGTTCATCATTGCGGCGCGTCAATTGTCATTGAGAATGCTGCGTCCGCTGGGGAATCGCAAGCTTGCCGAACCGATGCGAAGGTCGCTTTCCCGCACAAAATAGCCGGTGGCGGGGTTGTGCGGCGCCGCAGCCGCATGTTTAGCTTCCTTCGTCGGACGAAAGACCCCGCCAGAGGGCCCGCCGCTAAGACAGGGAAGACGCATGAACGGAAGCAACGACGCCTTCGTCGAGTTCGATCGCGTGCAGAAGAGCTATGACGGCGAGACCCTCGTCGTCAAAGACCTGAACCTCGGCATCGGCAAGGGCGAGTTCCTGACCATGCTGGGCCCGTCGGGCTCCGGGAAGACCACCTGCCTGATGATGCTCGCCGGCTTCGAGACCGCCACCTACGGCGAGATCAAGCTCGACGGGAAGCCGATCAACTCGGTTCCCCCGCACAAGCGCGGCATCGGCATGGTGTTCCAGAACTACGCGCTCTTCCCGCACATGACGGTGGCCGAGAACCTCGCCTTCCCGCTCCAGGTCCGCAAGATGGGCAAGGACGAGATCGAGACGCGCGTGAACCGCGCGCTCGACATGGTGCAGATGGGCGCCTTCGGCGGCCGTCGTCCCGCCCAGCTCTCGGGCGGCCAGCAGCAGCGCATCGCGGTGGCGCGCGCGCTGGTCTTCGACCCCGAGCTGGTCTTGATGGACGAGCCGCTGGGCGCGCTCGACAAGCAGCTGCGCGAGCAGATGCAGTTCGAGATCAAGCACATCCACGAACAGCTGGGCGTGACGGTGGTCTACGTGACCCACGACCAGTCCGAGGCGCTGACCATGTCGGACCGCATCGCGGTGTTCAACGACGGGCGCATTCAGCAGCTGGCGCCGCCGCCCGACCTCTACGAGCGGCCGGAGAACAGCTTCGTCGCCCAGTTCATCGGCGAGAACAACACCCTCGACGCCACCATCGCCGAGCGCGAGGGCGACTTCGTGAAGGTGGAGTTCGTCGACGGCTCGACCGGGCAGGCGCTGGCGGTGAATTGCGGAGGGCCGGGCGAAAAGACCCGGCTCAGCCTGCGCCCCGAGCGCGTCTCCTTCGCCCAGCCGGGCGAGTGGGGCGTGCCTGGAAAGGTCAAGGAACTGATCTACCTCGGCGACCACATCCGGGTCCGGATGCAGGTCCTGGGCAATTCCGACTTCGTCGTGAAGGTGCCCAACGCCTCCCGCCACGCCACATTGTCGGTGGGCGAGACGGCCTCCCTGTCCTGGGTCGCCGAGGATTGCCGCGCTCTGGACGCTGCCTGAGCGGGGCCAAGGCGCGTCGCCGCCCGAAGGCGCGCCGTCGAGAAGATTCGATCGGGCATCGCAACTGGGAGAGACTTCATGAGCCTCAAGCTCAAGATGATGATGGCTGGCGCGGGCATCGCCGGCGCGGCCGTCGCCGGCGCCGCCTATGCGGCCGACGAGCTGCCGGCCTGCGAGGGCTGCGCCGATTCGATGACCGTCGTGTCCTGGGGCGGCGCCTACCAGAACTCGCAGCAGAAGGCGTATTCCGAGCCCTATGCCGAGCTGACCGGCGCCAGCTTCACCTGGGACGAGTCCTCGAACGAGGCCGTCGCCAAGCTGCGCGCCATGGCCGAGGCCGGCAACATCACCTGGGACCTGGTCGACGTGGTCGCCTCGGACGCCATGCGCCTGTGCGACGAGGGCCTGGCCGAGGAGGTCGACTTCGACTCCGTCCTCGCGGCCGCCCCCGACGGGACCTCGGCCACCGAGGACTTCGGCGAGATGATCGTGTCGGAGTGCTTCATTCCGCAGATCGCCTATTCGACCACCTTCGGCTACCGCACCGACGTGGCCGAGTGGAACGGCGCCACCCCCGACGACATCTGCGACGTGTTCGATCTGGAGGCCTTCCCGGGCAAGCGCGCCCTGGAGAAGCGTCCGATCAACAACATGGAGTGGGCGCTGCTCTGCTCGGGCGTCGAGAAGGCCGACATCTACGACATGCTCGAGACCGAGGAAGGCCAGGCCAAGGCCTTCGCCAAGCTCGACGAGATCAAGGACAGCGTCGTGTGGTGGTCGGCCGGCGCCGAGACCCCGCAGCTGCTCGCCGACGGCGAGATCGTGATGGGCTCGACCTACAACGGCCGTCTCTTCGCGCTGATCGAGGAGCAGAAGCAGCCCGTCGCCATGATGTGGGACGCGCAGGTCTATGACCTCGACGGCTGGATCGTGCCCGCCGGCCTGCCCGAGGACCGCAAGGCCCGGGTGATGCACTTCCTGAACTTCGCCACCGACACCCAGCGTCTCGCGGACCAGGCCAAGTACATCTCCTACGGCCCCGCGCGCCAGTCCTCGGCCCCGCTGGTCGGCCAGCATGCCGAGCTGGGCATCGACATGGCCCCGCACATGCCGACCAACCCCGAGAACGCCACCAACACCTTCCTCTACAACTACGAGTGGTGGGCGGACTACCGGGACGACCTGGACGCCAAGTTCCAGGCCTGGCTGCTGCGCTGACCTGAGGGACTGCGCCTCTCCGGGCCCCGCGCGGGCCCGGGGGGAGCGCGCCTGACGACTTCCGGGCGGGCCGCCCGCGGCCCGCCCGTTCCAGTTCCGACCATTCACCGACGCTGCGAGGGGATCACGCATGGCCGAGGCGACCGCGACCGGGGATTTCGCGCCCGAGGAGCACCGGAACGCCTCCGGACAGCTGCTGGCCGCCGACGGCACCCCGCTGAAGGCCTCCATCCGCCGCTCCGAGGCCAGGGCCCGCCTGCGCGCCTTCCTGCTGGTGGCGCCGCTGCTGCTGTTCGTGCTGCTGTCCTTTATCGCGCCGATCGCGGAGATGCTGTTCCGCTCGGTCGAGAACGAGGTGGTCTCCGAGACGCTGCCGCTGACGACCGAGGCGCTCGAGGACTGGGATCCCGAGACCGGCCCCCCGGGCGAGGCGGTCTACCGCGCCTTCTACGACGACATGCTGGTCGCCACCGACCTCAAGATCCACACCCGGCTCGGCTCCCGCCTGAACTACGAAGAGTCGGGGATGTCGTCGCTGTTCCGCAAGACGAACGAGCGCCGGCTGGGCCGCTTCGACCTCGACCAGCCGCTGAAGCCGCAGTTCGTCGACCTCGACGAGGACTGGGGCAAGGTCGAGCCCTGGGCGATCATCAAGACCTTCTCGCCCCGCTACACCTGGGGCTACTTCCTGCAGGCCGCCGACATGCGCCTGACCCCGGGCGGGGTCGAGATGGCGCCGGAGTTCGAGCAGATCTACATCAAGCTGTTCTGGCGCACGATCGTGCTGTCGTGCTCGATCACCCTGTCGTGCCTGCTGCTGGGCTACCCGGTGGCCTGGCTGCTGGCCAACCTGCCGGCGCGCTCGGCCAACCTGCTGATGATCCTGGTGCTGCTGCCGTTCTGGACCTCGCTGCTGGTGCGCACCTCGGCCTGGAAGGTGCTGCTGCAGGAGCAGGGCGTGATCAACGACATCCTGGTCTGGATCGGGCTGATATCCGACAGCGGACGACTGGTGATGATCAACAACCAGACCGGCACCATCATCGCCATGACCCACATCCTGCTGCCCTTCATGGTGCTGCCGCTCTATTCGGTGATGAAGACCATCCCGCCCTCCTACCTGCGCGCGGCGAAATCGCTGGGCGCGACCGACTGGACGGCCTTCTGGCGGGTCTACTTCCCGCAGTCGGTGCCGGGCATCGGGGCGGGGGCGATCCTCGTCTTCATCCTCGCCATCGGCTACTACATCACGCCCGAGCTGGTCGGCGGCACCGACGGCACCTTCATCTCGAACCGCATCGCCTTCCACATCTCCAGCTCGCTGAACTGGGGTCTGGCGGCGGCGCTCGGCTCGCTGCTGCTGATCCTGGTGCTGGGGCTCTACTGGCTCTACGACCGGATCGTGGGCATCGACAACGTGAAGCTGGGCTGAGGAGGACACGACCATGGCGCTTCAGCCTTACGCCACCACCGGGCAGCGGGTCTGGTACTACAGCTTCCGCGTGATCTGCGGGTTGATCCTGTTCTTCCTGATCTTCCCGATCATCATCATCATCCCGCTCAGCTTCAACGCGCTGCCCTACTTCACCTTCACGCCGGGCATGCTGGCGCTGGAGGCGGACGCCTACTCGCTCGAGCACTACCGCGACTTCTTCTACAACGACGCCTGGCAGCAGGCGCTGTGGAACTCGCTGTCGATCGCGCCGGCGGCGACGCTGTTGTCGGTGTCGCTGGGCACGCTGGCGGCGATCGGGCTCAGCTCGGGCAAGACCCCGTTCCGCGGGCTGATCATGGCGATCCTGATCTCGCCGATGATCGTGCCGCTGATCATCTCGGCGGCGGGGATGTATTTCTTCTATTCCCGCATCGGGCTGCAGGGCACCTGGTTCGGCGTGGTGCTGGCCCACGCGGCGCTGGGCACGCCCTTCGTGATCATCACCGTCACCGCCACGCTGGTGGGCTTCGACCGCTCGCTGACCCGGGCGGCGGCGAACATGGGCGCGGGGCCGGTGCGCACCTTCTTCAAGGTGCAGATGCCGCTGATCCTGCCGGGCGTGATCTCGGGCGGGCTCTTCGCCTTCATCACCTCCTTCGACGAGGTGGTGGTGATCCTGTTCCTCGGCTCCGCCGGCGAGCAGACGCTGCCGTGGCGCATGTTCACGGGCTTGCGCGAGCAGATCAGCCCCACCATTCTGGCAGTGGCCACCCTGCTGGTCAGCGTCTCGGTGATCCTGCTGGTGACGCTCGAGATCCTGCGCCGTCGCTCCGAAAGGCTGCGCGGCATGAGCCCAGGCTGACGATGCCCCTCACGACCCCGGTTCGCCGGAGCAAGACCCGGATCATCGCGCGGCGGGGAGCCTGTCTCCTCGCCGCGCTGCTGTTCGCGCACCCGATCGCCGCGGCGCCGGAGGGCGAGGGCGTGCTCGCCTCCGCCTGTCCGGGCCCCGGGGCGCTGGACCTGCTGCTGCTGCCCGAGGAGGCGGCGAAGCTCGACGACGAGGCGACGGCCCTGACCGTGACCGGCGCCTACACCGCCACCGACCGGCGCGACGAGACCAAGCCCAAGCCGGTGGGCCTGTTCGTGCATCGCGGCCGGGCGGTCAGCCTGGAATACGGGCGGATGGACGGCCTGCTGGTGATCGAGGCCGACGGCGCCGCGCGCATCGTCGCCGCCCCCGACGCACGGGTCGCGGGGGCCTCGCACGACCTCACCGACCCCGAGGGCCGGCGCGCCTTCGTCGCCGCCGCGCGCGAGGCCGGCGCCTCGGCGCTGCAGTCGCACCTGCTGATCCGCGACGGCGAGCTGGACCTGCGCCCGGTCGAGGATGCCCCCCTCGCCATCCGCCGGATCCTGTTCCAGTCCGAGGACGGCTCGCTGGCGATCTGGCAGAGCGGCGCCCGCGCCCTGACGCTGCACGCCGCGGCCGAGGAGCTCGCCCGCCTGCACGCCCCGACGATGGCGATGAACCTCGACATGGGCAGCTACGACTTCTGCGAGCGCACCGGCGCCGAGACCGCCGCCGGCGGCGCCTCCTACTCCTGCGGCTTCCTCGACCGGCAGGGGGTCGAGCGCCTCTCGAACCTGATCCGCCTGCACCCGGGGGCGAACTGCGGCTGAGGGCGTCCGACCCCACGACAACATGCCGCTGATCCGCAGGGCCGCCCGCGTCTGGGTCGAGCCCGAGCGACATGTATTGATGGCAGTGGCGATGGGGGCGCCCCGGCCTGGCCGGCGCGCATCGAGGGGGAAGCATGTTTCAGCAGGCAAGTTCCTGGGCGCAGGCCAATCAGAAGGATCTGAGCAAGGCCCTGTGCCTGGCGCTCATCGTGGTCTGCTGGAGCGCGTGCCTCTACCAGGCGGTCGCCGACCTCCTTGCCGGAGGCACTCCCTACCGGCAGGCGGACTGGCTGATCAACAACCATGCCGGCTTCATTCGCAGAGGGCTGCCGGGCTCGGGCATCCTGCTGGTCGCCGACGGCCTCGGCGTCAGCCCGCTTCTCGTGCTTGCGATCCTGCAGGCGGCGGTGGTCTCCATGTTCTTCGGCTTCTTCACGCTGCTCGTGCTGGCGTTGGACTGGAAAGCCGGCCACCTGCTCCTGATCGTGTCGCCGGCCTCGTTCGTGATGCTCTGGCTGTCGGACTTCGACGGGCGACTGATGAAAGAGATCATCGTCTACAGTTCGCTGGCCTCGCTCGTTTACGGATATGCATCGGGCCGCCGGGCGTTCGTCGGGCTTGCGGTCGTCCTGTTCATCTTCGCATGCCTCGCGCATGAGGCGAGCGTGGTCCTCACGCCGGCGTTCGCCTTCATCGTGCTCACGCGCCGGGCGCGACCGTCGGACTCGGCGGAGGCGACGGGGGCGATCGCCGTTGCGGTTGGCGCCGCGGCGGTCAGCGTGGCGCTCGCGCTGGTGTTCCGAACCGCGCCCGATGCCGGCGGCGTGTGCGGAGAGCTGGTCGAGCGGGGGATCGACCGGTCGATATGCGGGGGCGCCATCGCCTGGCTGGAGAACGACCTGGGCATGGCGCGCAACCTGGTCGCCAAGCTGGCGGCGGAGTTCGGCCTGGAGCGCTGGCTGCTTCTCTATGCGCTCGGCCTCAGCGGCCTGGTGGTCTACTGCCTGCACCTGAGCCGCCCGCTCGCGGCGCTGGGCCTGCTGCTGGGCCTCGTGATCTGTATTCTCCCGCTGTATTTCGTCGCGATCGACTGGGGGCGGTGGACGAACATGCAGGTCACGTCGTTCTCCCTCGTGATCATCCACCTCCTGCTGCAGGGGCGTCTCACGCTGCGCCGGGAGGTGCATCCGGTCGTCCTGGCCGCCTTCGTCGCCGTCGCCTTCCTCTATTCGCCGAGCCACGTGATCGAGACGAGCTGGGGCGTCGCCGGCGAACTGGGAAAGCTGATCCTGCACTAGGATGCGCTGCGGGGACCCTGCGTAGCCGGAGCGCATCGGGACTCACGACCCGTGACGCCGCCGGACAGGCGCCGTCGCCTTCGCCCGCCCCGGCCTTCATTCGGAGCCCAAGCCCATGCACCAGAACCGCACCTACGACGAGATCGCCGTCGGAGACCGGGCCGAGATGCCCCGGCTGTGCGCGGCGGACGACCTGTTCGCCTTCGCCCACTGCTCGGGCAACCACAACCCGATGCATCTCGCCGACCGCGACGGCGACGGCGACGGGGTGAACGAGGCGCAGGCGCCGCAGATGTGGATCGCCTCGCTGATCTCGGGCCTGCTGGGCTGGGAGCTGCCGGGGCCGGGCGTGGCGATGGAGAGCCTTTCGGTGCGCTGGATGGGCGTGGCGCAGGCGGGCGACCACCTGGTGGCCCGCGCCGAGGTCATCGCCAAGGAGCCCGAGAACCGCATCCGCCTGCGCGTCGAGGTCGACCGCGACGACGGCGTGCTCTTGATGGGGGGCGAGGCGGTGGTCCGCGCGCCCCTGGTCAAGATGAGCTTCGCCGAGGACGAGATCCCCGGCCTGATCGTCCAGCGCCACCTGCATTTCGACCGCCTGATCGCGCAGGCCCGCGCGCTCGGCCCGATGGCCCTGGCGGTGGCGGCGCCGGAGAACGCGGTCTCGCTCGCCGGCGCGCTGGAGGCCGCGGCGGCGGGGCTGG
>CAXGVP010000046.1:0-11453 GCA_964013055.1 uncultured Albimonas sp. | reverse complement strand
GCCCCGGCGCCCCCGGCGCGCAGAGCGGGGCCGCGTGCCGGCGCCCGATGGCGCCCGCGCCGACCACCGCGATGGCGACGCGTTCCATGCTCAGCCCTTCCGCCCGAAGACCGCGGCCTTGGCCCGGGTCCACAGCGGCGTCTGCGAGACGAAGATCAGGATCACCGCCGCCAGCAGGGTCAGCGACAGCGGGCTGGTCACGACCCCGTGGAAGAAGCGGCCGATGTCCTCGCGCTCGGAGATGATCGCCCGCCGCCAGTTGTCGTCCAGCAGCCGCGACAGGATCACCCCCAGGATCACCGGCCCCAGCGGGTAGCCGTAGTGGCGCATGAAGTAGCCGAACACGCCGAAGCCCAGCATCCAGTAGACGTCGGCGATCGAGTTGTTGACCGCGTAGGCGCCCACGATCGAGAGCAGCAGGATCAGCGGGATCAGCACCGCGCGCGGCATCTCGACGATGCGGGTGAACAGCTTGATGCCGGTCAGGCCGAAGATCAGCATGAAGCAGTTCGCGACCACCAGCGCGCCGACGATGAACCAGAACATGTCCGGCTGGTCGACCATCAGCATCGGCCCCGGGTTCAGGCCGTGGATGAACAGCGCCCCGATCATGATCGCGGTCACCGCGTCGCCGGGAATGCCGAGCGTCATCATCGGGATGAAGGCCCCGCCGACGGCGGCGTTGTTGGCGGTCTCGGGGGCGACCAGCCCCTCGATCGCGCCCTCGCCGAAGGGCCGCTCGGGGGACTTGGTGACGCGCTTGGCGTGGTCGTAGGCCATCAGCGCCGCGATGTCGCCGCCGGTGCCCGGCAGGGCCCCGATGATCACCCCGATGGTCGAGGTCTGCATCGACAGCGGCAGGTGCCTGCGCACGGTTCCCAGCGAGGGGACGATGCGGGTGATCTTCTGGCGGACCGCCGGCGTGCCGACGTGGTGCAGCTGCAGCAGCGCCTCGGAGACGCCGAACATGCCGATCATCACCGCGATGAAGCTGATGCCCGACTGCATCTCGCTCAGCCCGAAGGTGAACCGCTCGGAGAAGGTCAGCGGATCGCGCCCCACCGCGCCCAGCGCGATGCCCAGGGCGCCGGCGAAGATCCCCTTGGTCAGCGAGCCCTGGCTGAGCGAGCCCACCAGCAGGATCCCCAGCAGGGCGAGGAACATGTAGTCGCGCGGCTGGAAGGTCAGCGCGAAGTCCGACACCGCCGGCGCCGCGAGCGCCAGCACGCCGATGCCGACGAAGCCGCCGATGAAGCTCATCACCGTGGTGACGCCGATGGCGGTCCCCGCCTCGCCCCGCAGGGCCATGGGATAGCCGTCCATGGCCGTGGCGATCGCCGAGGGCGCGCCGGGGATGTTGAGCAGGATCGCGGTGCGCGAGCCGCCGTAGACGCCGCCCATGTAGATCCCGATCATCAGGCTGATCGCCGGATAGACGTCCCAGCTGAAGGTGAAGGAGATCAGGATCGACACGGCCATCGTCACCGACAGGCCGGGAATGGCGCCCACGTAGACGCCCGCGAAGGTCCCCACGCCCACCAGCAGCAGCAGCTCGGGCTGGGAGAAGACCGTCAGGAAGGCCCAGACCGCATCCATCAGTTCGTCCCCCCGGCCGGCGCGCCCGCGACCAGGTCGCGGAACAGCTGGATCAGCTCGGCCTCGGGGAAGATCCCCGCCGGCATCAGCACCGAGAAGACGATGCGGAACACCAGCCAGATCCCCAGCAGCGAGCCCAGCGAGACCGCCAGCGTCCACAGCCAGCCGCGCCGGGCCAGCAGCTTCACCGCCGCGACCAGGAACAGCGCCGAGGTCGGCAGGAACCCCAGCGGCGCCAGCAGCAGCCCGTAGCCGATCAGCAGCGCCACGAAGAGCGCCACGACCCAGGGCAGGATGTCCCCCGTGAAGGTCTCGACCGCCGTGCGCGGCAGGCGCAGCGTGCGCAGCGCCACCAGGCCGGCCGTGACCGCCATCACCAGGCTGGTCGCCATGGGCACCGTGCCGGGCGCGGACAGCGCCTCGAAGCCGGAGATGCCGTAGGCGCTCCACAGCAGGCCCAGGCTTGCGAGGACCATCGCCAGCGCGAAGACCAGCTCGCCCGGGCGACGCGCCGTCTCGTATCCGCCGGGGGTCGCGTCGGAGGTCCCGTCGTGGTGGTCCGGTTCGAACTTGGTCATGATTTCCTCCCGCCCATGGCTTCGGGGTCGGTCGATCGGGGCCGTTCACCGCCCCTGAATGAAAAAGGCGCCGCGCTTCGGATCGAAGGGCGGCGCCGATCGTCGGCGCCCATCCGCGGCGGGAAGGGCGCGGCGCCGTCGAGGGCGTCGGGGCGGGGCCGCCCCGCCGGTCGGAGCTCAGTCCGCCGGACGGGCGATGCCGAAGTCCTCGGGCGACTTCTTGGTCAGCCCCGCGTCCTGCAGCAGCCAGGTCGTGCCCTGCTGCCACTTGGCGAGGAAGGCCTCGGCCTCGGCGCCCGAGAGGCCCATCATCTTGAAGCCGCGGTTGTCCATCAGGGTCTTGAAGTCCTCGGACTCGGCGCCCTTGGCGTAGGCCTCGACCAGCCTGGCCACGATGTCGTCGGGCGTGCCCTTCTTGACGAAGACGCCGAAGAACGGGCCCCAGGGCAGGTAGGTCGCGTAGCCCTCGTTGAACTCGGTGACCGGCGTCGCCTCGGGCAGCTTGTCGGAGGCCGCCACGTCGAACAGCGCCAGCGGCTTCATCTTGCCGCCGCGGATGCTCTCGATCGCGGCGCCGAGAACGGCGGGCATCACGTCGATGGCGCCGCCCTGCAGGGCGGTCAGCGCCGGTCCGTCGCCGTCGTAGGGCACCGCGATCACGTCCAGGCCGCCCTCGACCGACTGGATCATCGCGGTGACCACCGAGGGCAGGCCGCCGGGGCCGGTGGCGCCGAAGCGCAGCTCGCCGGGGTGGGCGCGGATGTAGTCCATCATGCCCGCGTAGTCGTCGAAGGGCGCGTCGGGACGGGCCACCAGGATCGGGGTGCCGCGGGCCAGGATCGAGATCGGGGTGAAGTCCGAGTAATCCTTGTCGCCCAGACCCATCACCTTGTAGAGGAGCGGGTTCTCGGCCCCCATCAGCAGGGTGTAGCCGTCGGCCTTCTGGCTCGCGACATGGTTCAGCGCGATGGCGCCGACGCCGCCGGTCATGTTCTGCATGACCACCGTGCCGCCCAGCGGCCCCTCGGCATGCGGGGTGACGGAGCGCATCACGGTGTCGGTCGACCCGCCCGCGCCCCACTGGATCACGCCCTGGATCTCCTTGGTCGGATACTGCGCGGAGGCGGCGCCGACGGATGCGACGAGGCCCAGCGCCGCGAAGGCGCCGATGACGAAGGTCTTCATGGTGTTCCTCCCATTGGAAGCCGGCTCTCTCCCAGCCGGACACGATCGCTCGTGACGGGGCGGAACATCGTCCCCCCTCACCGTAACGTCAAATACCTATTCATGGGAGGCGTTAACCTGATGTTACGATCCGCGGTATCGCGGGCCGTCCTCCACCGCGCGCCCCAGCTCCCGGCGGAACTGATCGATGGCGTATTCGGCGAAGCCCGACAGCACCCGGCCCTTCTTGCGCGCGACGTAGCTGCGCAGGGGCGCGTCCTCGGCCAGCGGCCGGCGGACCAGGCCGGGCATGTAGACCTCGGCCACCGAGAACTCGTCGATCAGCGCCACGCCCAGGCCGTGGCGCACCAGGCTGACCACCGTCTGCGCGAAGCGGCCGCGGATCGAGTGGCGGATCGGCACGCCCGCGTCCACGAAGGGCTGGGCGAGCATCCGCCCGTAGGGATCGGTCGGGTCGACCCCGATCATCGCCTCGCCCGCCAGGTCGCGGACCGAGATCTCGGTCCGCCCCGCCAGGCGGTGGCCCTCGGGCAGGATCGCCACCACGCGGCCCTCGGCGATCTCCTCGTTCTCGATGGCGGCGTTCTGCACGGCCGAGGACATGATCACGAACTCGCCCCGCTCGAGCATCAGGTAGTCGACCGTCTCCTCGATCTTGAGGATGTTGAGGTCGATGAACAGGTCCGGGTAGCGCGCCCGGATCCGCCGCATCGCCCGCGCCGCCACGAACTGCGCGATCGAGGGGGCGGAGGCGAAGGCGAGCTGCACGTCCTCGCCCTTCTGCAGCGCGTCCACCGCCTGCTGGAGGTTGGCGACGCCCTTGTAGACCTCGCGCAGCTGGTCGAAGACCGCGCTCGCCTCGACCGAGGGGATGAAGATCCCGGCCTTGCGCTCGAACAGGCGGATGCCGAGCGATTCCTCGGTGTGCTTGACCAGCCGGCTGATGCCCGGGGCGGAGACGTTGAGCATCTCCGCCGCGCCCGAGATGGTGCCGGTCATCATCACCGCGCGGATCACCTCGATCTGTCTCAGCGTCAGGTCGGCCATGCGCCGTCGCTCCCCGTCCCGGGCCCCTGCCCGCCCAAGCCTTAACACGATGTTATCGCGACGCGCGAATGAGTATTTGACGTTATTCTCGTTATCTCCAAGCCTGCGCTCCGCCGCCCCCCGCCGACCCTGCGCGAGAGCCCCGTGATGCAGACCTCCGCCCCTACCCCCGCCGCAGAGAACGCCTCTCCGGACGTCCCCGTTCTCGACTGCGACCTGCTGGTCGCGGGCTCCGGCGCCGCCGGCCTCGCGGCCGCGGTGACCGCCGCCCATTGCGGCCTGAAGGTGGTGCTGGCCGAGAAGGCCGAGATGCTGGGCGGGACCACCGCCTGGTCCGGCGGCTGGATCTGGGCCCCCGGCAATCCGGTGTGCCGCCGCGCCGGGATCGAGGAGGAGCCAGGCGCCCCGCGCCGCTACCTCGAGGCGGTGCTGGGCGCGCAGTTCGACGCGGGGCTGGTCGACGCCTTCCTCGCCGCCGCCCCCGAGATGGTGGCGTTCCTGGAGCGCGAGACGGCGCTGGAGTTCGAGGGCGGGCTGCACATCCCCGACACCTACAGCCGCCAGCCCGGCGCGGGGATGGGCGGACGCTCGGTGATCGCGAAGGCCTATGACGGGCGGGCGCTGGGGGCGGACATCGCCCTGCTGCGCCCCCCGCTGCGGGAGACGTCGTTCCTGGGGCTGACCATCCAGGCCGGCGCCGACCTGCGGGCCTTCATGACCGCCGCCCGCTCGGCGCGATCGGCGCTGCACGTGGCCGGCCGGCTGGCCCGCGGGCTGCGCGACCGGGCGCTGCACGGGCGGGCGATGGAGCTGCGCAACGGCGCGGCCCTGGTCGCCCGGCTGGTCCGCTCGGCCCGCGACCTGGGCGTGGACCTGCGCGTCGCAAGCGGCGTCGAGCGCCTGCTGGAGGAGGACGGCGCGGTGGTCGGCGCGCGGCTCGCCACCCGCTCGGGTCCGCTGAGCGTGCGCGCGCGGCGCGGGGTGGTGCTGGCCTGCGGCGGCTATCCCCACGACCTCGCCCGACGCGCCGCCACCTTCCCGCGGCCCGAGTCGCACGCCACGCTCGCCGTCCCCACCGCCGCCGGCGACGGGCTGCGCCTGGGCGAGAGCCTGGGCGGCCGGCAGGCGCTGGACCTCGCCGCGCCGGGGGCCTGGTGCCCGGTGTCGCGCGTGACCTGGCCGGACGGGTCCGGCGGGGTGTTCCCGCACATCATCGACCGCGGCAAGCCCGGCGTGATCGGCGTGCTCGCCGACGGCGCGCGCTTCTGCAACGAGGGGCTGGGCTACCACGACTATGTGCGCGAGATGCTGGCCGCGGTCCCGCCGGAGGCGGAGTGCGCAAGCTGGCTGGTCTGCGACCACCGCTTCCTGCGTCGCTACGGCCTGGGCGTCGTGCGCCCCGCGCCGCTGCCGATCGGGCCCTGGCTGAAGACCGGATACCTCGCGCGGGGCGACACGCCCCAGGCGCTGGCCGCCGCCTGCGGCATCGACCCCGAGGGCCTGGCCCGCGCCGTCGCCCGCTACAACGACGGCGCCCGGCGGGGCGAGGATCCCGACTTCCAGCGCGGAACCACCCCCTACATGCGCCTGCAGGGCGACGCCTCGGTCCGGCCCAACCCCTGCCTCGCGCCCATCGAGACCGGGCCCTTCTACGCCGTGAAGGTGATCCCCGGCAGCTTCGGCGTCTTCGCCGGCCTGCGCACCGACGGCGCGGCGCGGGTGCTGGACGCCGAGCGCCGGCCGATCCCCGGCCTCTACGCCGCCGGCGCCGACATGGCGAGCGTGATGGGCGGCCACTATCCGGCGGGGGGCATCAACCTCGGCCCCGCGCTGACCTTCGGCTTCCTCGCCGGGCGCCACGCCGCCGGCCCCTCGCAGGAGCGCCCGGCATGACCCGCCCGCTCGGCCTCGCCCACCTGACCGCCATCGCGCTGGCCCCGCCCGAGCTGATCCGCGCCGCCGCGCGGGCCGGCTTCGACGCCGTCGGCCTGCGCCTGATCCGGGTGACCGGGACCTCGCCCGGCTATCCGCTGATGGAGGACCCCTCGGCGATGCGCGCGACGAAGGCCGCCCTGGCCGAAACCGGGCTGCGCGTGCACGACATCGAGTTCGTGAAGATCGAGCCCGCGACCGACCCCGCCGCCCTCGACCCGTTCCTCGACGCGGGCGCGGAGCTGGGCGCGCAGGAGGTGATCGCCGCCCCCTACGACCCCGACCTCGCCCGCCTCGCCGACCGGCTGGGCGCGCTGGCCGAGCGGGCGGAGGCGCGGGGCCTGGGCGTGTCGCTGGAGTTCTTCCCCTGGACCGTGATCCCCGACCTGTCGGCGGCGCTGGCGCTGGCCGAGGCGGCGGGGCCGCGGGTCGGGGTGCTGGCCGACAGCCTGCATTTCGACCGCTCCGCCAGCCGGCTCGCGGAGCTGCGGGCGGCGCCGGCGGGGCGGCTGCGCTTCGCGCATCTGTGCGACGCGCCCGTGCGTCCGCCCTATTCGACCGAGGACCTGCTGCACGCCGCCCGCGGCGAGCGCCTGCCGCCGGGCGAGGGGGAGATCGACCTCGCCGGCTTCGTGGCCGCGCTCCCCCCCGGCACGCCCCTGTCGCTGGAGGTTCCGATGGCCGCCCTGACCGCGGCCGAGGGCGAGGCGGCCGTGCTCGCGCGGGTCATGGCGGGGGCGAGGGCGCTGCTGGGGCCGCGGCCCTGAGGCAGTCGGCGAACACCGCCCGCGCCACGCTCAGCGGCGCGGCGCGGGCGACCGAGATCCCCACCGGCCCCGACAGCAGCGGCGAGGCGAGGTCCACGCCGGCCAGCACGCCCCAGTCCAGCTCGTCCGCCACCACCCCGCGCGAGATGAACCACAGCGCGTCGCTCTCCCGCACGATCCGCCGCCCCACCGGCAGCGCCACCGTCTCGACCGCGCCCCGCGCCTCGGGCAGGCCGAGACTGGCGAGATAGCGCTCGACCGTCGGCCAGATCACCGCGCCGCGCGGGGGCAGCACCAGCGGGAAGTCGGGGATGCGCGCCTGCGGGCGGGGCTCCGACAGGATCGGGTGGCCGGGGCGGCAGACCAGGGCCACGTCCTCGATATGGAGCTGCTCGAAGGTCACGCCCGCCGCCGCCGCGCCCTCCGGCATCCGCCCCACCACCAGGTCCAGCGAGCCGTCGCGCAGCTGGTTGAACAGCAGCCAGTTCGGCCCGGTCAGGATGTGCAGCCGCGCCTCGGGCATCTGCCGGGCGAAGGCCAGCGCCGCGCGCGGCGCCAGGCTCGCCGCCGCCGTCGGCAGCACCCCCACCGACAGCCGCACCGCCCGTCCGGCCCCCGCCGACAGCCGGTCGCGGGCGCGCATCAGCTCGACCATCGAGGCGGCGGCATGCGCCTGGAAGATCCGCCCCGCCTCGTTCAGCCGCAGGCCCCGGCCCACCCGGTCGAAGAGGCGCGCGCCCATCATCTCCTCCAGCTCGCGCAGCGTGCGCGACACCGCGGGCTGGGTCAGGTGCAGGCGCCGGGCCGCCTCCGACACGCTCTCGCCGCGGGCGATCTCGAGGAAACAGCGCACATGGCGCAGGCGCAGATGGGCTTCCCAGTTCATACCCGAATTGGCATGCATCAACCACGATCCGTCAATATTCATCCGCTCCGCGCATCTGTATCCGACGAGACGGGAGGCCGGCCCCCGTCCCGAGGGGCCGCCGCAGACGGAGGAAACGGCGCCATGGGACCGCTTGCCGAATACCATCAGCGCGATCGCACCCTGCATCCGCCGGCGCATACGCCCGGCTACAAGACCTCGGTCGCGCGCTCGCCGCGCTGCTCGATGATCTCGCTGCAGAATTCGGTCTCCGAGGTGACCGGGCCGGTGTTCGGCCACAACGACGTCGACCCCGGCGACAACGACCTGCTGAGCAACTACGCCCAGCCCGGCGAGAGCCCGATCGGCGAGCGGATCCTCCTGCACGGGCGGGTGCTGGACGAGCATGCACGCCCCGTGCCGAACACGCTGGTCGAGATCTGGCAGGCCAACGCCGGCGGTCGCTACCGGCACAAGAAGGACACCTACCTCGCCCCCATCGACCCCAACTTCGGGGGCTGCGGGCGCACGATCACCGACGCCGAGGGGCGCTACGTCTTCCGCACCGTGAAGCCCGGCGCCTATCCGTGGCGCAATTACGTGAACAACTGGCGGCCCGCGCATATCCACGTCTCGGTCTTCGGGGCGGCCTTCGTGCAGCGGCTGATCACCCAGTGCTATTTCGAGGGCGACCCCTTCGTGCCGATCTGCCCGATCGTGCAGACCATCCCCGACCCGGACGCGATCGAGCAGCTGATCGCCAGGCTCGACCTCAACGCCACGATCCCGCTGGATACGGTCGCCTACAAGTTCGACATCGTCCTGCGCGGCCGCCGCTCGACCCTGTTCGAGAACCGCCTGGAGGGGAACTGATCATGCCGCAGCGCACCGACTACCTGCGCGAGACCGCCTCGCAGACCGCGGGCCCCTACGTGCACATCGGCCTCGCGCCCGGGGCGGCGGGCTTCGACATCTACCGCCGCGAGCTGGGCTGGGACATCGCCGGCCCCCACGCGGCCGGAGAGCGGATCCGGGTCGAAGGCCGGGTCATCGACGGCATGGGCGCGCCCGTCAAGGACGTGCTGCTGGAGGTGTGGCAGGCCGACGCGGCCGGCCGCTACGCCCACCCCGAGGGCGGCGGCCCGGTCGCCGAGGGCTTCCGCGGCTGGGGCCGCGTGATCACCGATTTCGAGACCGGCGACTGGGCCTTCGAGACGGTGAAGCCCGGCCCCACCCGCGGCCGCAACGTCGGGACCCAGGCGCCGCACCTGAACCTGTGGATCGTGGCGCGCGGCATCAACGTGGGGCTCAACACCCGCATGTATTTCGCCGACGAGGCCGAGGCGAACGCCGCCGACCCGGTCCTGCGGCTCGTGGAATGGGAGCATCGGCGCGCCACGCTGATCGCGGATCGGATGGAACGGGACGGCAAGCCGGTCTATCGTTTCGACATCCGCCTTCAGGGCGAGGGCGAAACCGTGTTCTTCGACGTCTGAGGCCCGATCATGACCCCCTGCATCATCTGCGTGGCGATCACCGGCAGCCTGCCGCAGAAATCCGACAACCCCGCCGTGCCGATCACCGTCGCCGAGCAGGTCGAGAGCACCCATGAAGCGTTCGAGGCCGGCGCCTCGATCGTGCACGCCCATGTGCGCGACGACGACGGCGCGCCGTCGTCCGACCCCGAGCGGTTCGCCCGCCTCAAGGAGGGGATCGAGGCGCATTGCCCGGGCATGATCGTGCAGCTGTCCACCGGCGGCCGCTCGGGCGCGGGCAAGACCCGCGGGGGCATGCTGCCTCTGCGCCCGGACATGGCCTCTCTCTCGGTGGGGTCCAACAACTTCCCGACCCGGGTCTACGAGAACCCGCCCGACCTCGTGGACTGGCTGGCCGCAGAGATGCTGGCCCACGAGATCAAGCCCGAGATCGAAGCCTTCGACCTCTCCCACATCTTCCAGGCGGCGAAGATGCGGGCGGACGGGCGGCTGACGGGGACGCCCTATGTGCAGTTCGTGATGGGGGTGAAGAACGCGATGCCGGTCGACCGGATCGTGTTCGACTTCTACATCGCGACCGTGAAGCGCCTGTTCGGCGAGGACGCGCCCTGGTGCGCGGCGGGCATCGGCGCGCAGCAACTGACCCTGAACGAGTGGGCGGTGACCTGCGGCGGTCACGCCCGCACGGGGATGGAGGACAACGTGCGCCTCGACCGGACCACGCTGGCCCCCTCCAACGCCGCGCTGGTGGCCCGGGTGACCGAGCTCTGCGCCCGCCACGGCCGCCCGGTCGCGACCCCGGCCGAGGCGCGCCGGATGCTCGGCCTGCGCCCGGCCGCCTGACGGCGCGCGCCTCCTCGACGCCTCGCGCCCCCCTCCGGCGGCGCCGGCCCGCCCCCCCCCGGACGCCCGACGCGGTCTCGCCGGGGGGGCCGGGAGGGAGCCGAGACTGCCCGTCAGGCGAGGCGCCGCACCGCCGTCGGCACGCGGAGCGCCTTCCCGGCAGGCGATGCCGCCGGCCCTTGCGCGGCCTGGCCCGGCCGGAGGGGACGCGATGCCCGCCCCGCGCTCGTCGCGGTCCCTACAACCGTCCCAGCGCGAACAACCCGCTGTTGGCGAGCCCGTCGAGCATGAACTGCACCGCGAGCCCCGCCAGCAGCACGCCGAACACACGGGCGATGACATGGACGCCGGTGCGCCCCATCAGGCGCTGCAGCTGGCTCGCCAGCATCATCGCCGCGAAGGCCACGCCCAGCACCGCGAAAACCGCGATCGCCACGCCCGCGCCCTTCTCCCAGTCGCCATCCGTGTCGGCCATCAGCAGCACCACCGCGCCCATCGCCCCGGGCCCCGCCAGCAGGGGCGTGGCCAGCGGAAACACCGAGATGTCGGGGCGCGAGCGCGCCTCGCGCGCCTCGTCCTCGGTGGTCGAGGTCGCGCCCGAGGGCCGCGCGAACACCATGTCGATGGCGATCAGCAGCAGCAGGATCCCGCCCGCGATCCGCAACGCGGGCAGCGAGATCCCGAACAGGTCCAGCGCCGCGTCCCCGAAGATCGCGAAGGTCATCAGGATCACGCAGGCGATGGCGAGCCCCCGCAGCGCCGTGCCCAGCCGCTCCCGCGGGCTCTGCCCCGCGGTCAGCGTGGCGAAGACGATGCCCACGTCCAGCGGCCCGACGGTGGCGAACATCGTCGCGAAGGCGACCAGCAGCGTCTCGTGCATCCCTCTCGCCCCCCATCCAGGCCCTCGGACGATCATGCTGCCAGCCCCCGCCCGCCCGGCGCAACCCGCCCCGCGCGCGCAGGCGCCGCGTCGGCCGCCGCGCCCGGGGCCGCCCCCGCGCCCGCGGCGCGCCCCGGCCGCGGCGCCGCCGGCGACCGTCTCCCCCCTGCCCGGCCCGCGCCGGGAGGCGACGCCAGCCGCCCCTCGCAGAGCGCCTGTTCTCCGGAGCCGTCCGTCGCTGATGCCGATCAGAGCGACTCGCCC
>CAXGVP010000045.1:0-11643 GCA_964013055.1 uncultured Albimonas sp. | reverse complement strand
CGGCGCCGCCGCCCTCGAGCCGGTCGTCGCCGATCCCGCCGCGGAGCCGGTCGGCGCCCCGGTCTCCGAACAGGGCGTCGTCCCCCGCGCCGCCGCGCAGCACATCGTCGCCCACGCCGCCGCCGGCCCAGTCCGCCACGCCGCCCAGCCGCATCCGGTCGTCCCCGTCGTCGCCGAACACCAGGCCGTCGGTCCCGATCTGGTCCTCGTAGACGTCGGCCCCGCCCATCAGGTGAAGCCGGATCCGCCCCGCCTCGCCGCCCTGCACATGGTCGGCGAAATCGCTCAGCTGCAGCTGCTCGATCCCCCGCAGGCGGTCGACGCCGCCGGGCTTCTCGACGCGCCCCTCGGCGAGGAACACCGAGAGGCCCGCGACCGGCGGCTCGAGCCCGTCGAGGTAGGCGAGCATGTCCCGCCCCGCGCCGCCCCGGAACAGGTCGTCGCCCCCGGCCGACCCGCGCATCAGGTCGTCGCCGTCCCGCCCCAGCGCCCGGTCGTCGCCGGCGCCGGCGGTGATGACGTCGTCGCGAAAGCCGCCCCGGAGGTCGAAGTCGAGCGTGGCCAGGCTCGCGTCCAGCGCCGCCTTCGCGGCCTCGCCCGGGGTCGGCTCCGCCTCCGGCCCGGTCAGCCCCAGCGCGTCGAGCAGCACGCCCAGCCCCTCGCCCGACAGCTTCTGCGCGAAGCGCCTCGGGGTCTCGAGCGACAGGGTCGCCGAGGCCTCCGCCGTCTCGGTCGCCGCGGTCCAGACGATCTCGACCCGGCGGTTTTCGCCCAGCGCGAAGGCGCGCGAGCCACCGCCCTCGCCGTCCGGCGCGGGCGGTTCCGCCTCGCCGCCGTCGAGCGCGAGCGTGCCGAGCGCCTCGATCAGGCCGGCGGCGTCGAGATTGCGGAAGCTGCGGAATTCAAGCGTGGGCAATGGATTGTCTCCCCAAGGTATTCGTTGTGATGAAACCTAGAGGAGCGGTCGCCCCTGGGGCAACCCTGCAGGCGGGGCGCCCTTCTGCACGCCGTCCGTCGGCGCGCGGGCGCCCTGCCCCGGGCGCAGCCCGGCCAGGCCCGCCCGCAGGGCGCCTGCGGGCCGGGGAGCCGGCGCGGCCTCAGGCGCGGGCTTCGCGGCGGATGGCGGGGCCGGCGGGGGTGTAGGTCTCGTCGAGCGCATAGCCCGCCGAGCGCACGGTGCGGATCGGGTCGCGGTCGCCGCGCCGGTTGATCGCCTTGCGCAGGCGGCCGACGTGCACGTCCACGGTGCGGATCTCGACATAGACGTCGCGGCCCCAGACCAGGTCCAGCAACTGCTCGCGCGAGAACACCCGCCCCGGGCGCTGCATCAGCACGTCGAGCAGCTTGAACTCGGTCGGGCCCAGGTGCAGGTCCCGCTCGCCCCGGCGCACGCGATGCGCCTGGCGGTCGAGGATCAGGTCCCCGAAGGTCGCCACGTCCCCCGCCAGCGTGGGGCGGGAGCGGCGCAGGACCGCGCGGATCCGCGCCAGCAGCTCCGAGGTCGAGAAGGGCTTGGTCAGGTAGTCGTCGGCTCCGGTCTCGAGACCGCGGATCCGGTCCTCCTCCTCGCCGCGGGCGGTGAGCATGATGACCGGCGTGTCCTTGATCTCGGCGCGGGCGCGGATCTGGCGGCAGATCTCGATGCCCGAGACATGCGGCAGCATCCAGTCCAGCACGATCAGGTCGGGGCGCTCCTCCTCGATCGCGATCACGGCTTCCTCGCCGTCGGCGACCAGGCTGACCTTGTGGCCTTCCTTGACCAGGTTGTATTCCAGCAGGGCGCTCAGCGCCTCGTCGTCCTCGATGACCATCACGCGGGCCGTCATGACGGGTCGTCTCCTGTCTGGGCGGCCGCGCAGGGCCGCCGGCGGCGGAGGGCGGCGGCCGCCCTCCCCGGGTCAAGGCGCGGAATGGCGCGCGCTCAGGCCTGCTCGTCCGGGGCGGACGAGGCGTCGGGGGCCTTGGCCTCGTCCAGCGGCTCGTTGCCGTAGCCCCGCGGCGCGCGCGGGCGGTCGGCGGTCAGGGGCTCGCCCTCGACCACATACCAGGTCATCTCGGCGAGATGGGTGGCGTGGTCTCCGATCCGTTCGAGGTTCTTGGCCATGAACAGGCAGTGGGAACCGAGCGTGATCGTGCGCGGGTCCTCCATCATGTAGGTGACCATCTCGCGGAACAGCGCGTTGTAGAGCTCGTCGATCTCCACGTCCCGCCGCCACACCGCCAGCGCCGCCTGGGAGTCCCGCGCGGAGTAGGCGTTCAGTGCGTCCGACAGCTGCCGCTGCACCGCCCGGCCCATCCGCACCAGCGAGCCCGCGACCCGCATCGGACGCTCATGCGTCAGGTCGATGGAGCGGCGCGCGGTGGATTTCGCTAGATCCCCGATCCGCTCCAGCGTGGCCGAGGCCTTCATCGCGGCGACCAGCAGGCGCAGGTCGGTGGCGACGGGGGCCCGAAGGGCGATGGTGCGGATCACCAGCTCCTCGGTCTCATGCTCGAGCTTGTCGAGCCGGCGGTCGGAGGCGATCACCTGCTCGGCCGTCTCGACGTCGCGACGCTCGATGGCGTCGAGCGCCTCGTCGAGCAGCTTCTCGGCCAGGCCGCCCATCTCGGCGATCTTGGCGCGGACGCCCATCAGCTCCTCGTCGAAGGACGAGACGGTATGGCGCCCGGTTCCCATGGTGGACATGTCGTTGTTCCTGCCTTGCGGGGTCGGGTCAGCCGAAGCGGCCGGTGATGTAGTCCTGCGTCCGCTGGTCGGACGGGTTGGTGAAGATCTTGGTGGTCTCGTCGTATTCGACCATCACGCCCAGGTGGAAGAACGCCGTCTTCTGGCTCACGCGCGCCGCCTGCTGCATCGAGTGGGTGACGATCACGACCGAGTAGCTCTCGCGCAGCTCGTCGATCAGCTCCTCGACCTGAGCCGTCGCGATGGGATCGAGGGCCGAGCAGGGCTCGTCCATCAGCAGCACCTCGGGGGCGGTCGCGATGGCGCGCGCGATGCACAGGCGCTGCTGCTGCCCGCCCGAGAGGCCGGTGCCCGGCGCGTGCAGGCGGTCCTTCACCTCGTTCCAGATCGCGGCCTTGCGCAGCGAGCTCTCGACCACCTCGTCCAGCTCGGCCTTGTTCTTGGTCAGGCCGTGGATGCGCGGCCCGTAGGCGACGTTGTCGTAGATCGACTTGGGGAACGGGTTGGGCTTCTGGAACACCATGCCCACCCGGGCGCGCAGCTGCACCGGGTCGACGCGGCTGTCGTAGATATCCTCGCCGTCGAGGTTGATCGTCCCCTCCACCCGGCAGATGTCGATGGTGTCGTTCATCCGGTTCAGGCAGCGCAGGAAGGTCGACTTCCCGCAGCCCGAGGGGCCGATGAAGGCGGTGACGGTGTTGTCCAGCAGCTCGATGTTCACGCTTTTGATCGCGTGGCTCTCGCCGTAGTAGACCTGCACGTCGGAGCAGTGGAACTTCACGTCGTTCTGCACGGCGGTTCTCGCCTCGTTGGTATCGTACATGTTCATGTCCTCCTCCGGGGCTTTCACCAGCGACGCTCGAAGCGCCGGCGCAGGATGATGGCGATCAGGTTCATGACCACCAGGAAGACCAGCAGGACGATGATGGCGCCGGACGCGCGCTCGACAAAGGCCGGATCGGCCCGCTGGGTGAAGTTGTAGACCTGCACCGGCAGGCCGGTGGCAGGTTCGAACAGGCCGCCCGGAGGCGCGTCGGGATAGTCGCGCACGAAGGCGACCATGCCGATCAGGAGCAGGGGCGCGGTCTCGCCCAGCGCCTGGGCCAGGCCGATGATGGTGCCGGTCAGGATCCCCGGCGCGGCCAGCGGCAGCACGTGGTGGAACACCGCCTGCATCTTCGAGGCCCCGACCCCCAGCGCCGCGTCGCGGATCGAGGGCGGCACCGCCTTCAACGAAGCGCGGGTCGCGATGATGATCGTGGGCAGCGTCATCAGCGTCAGCACCAGCCCGCCCACGATGGGGGCCGAGTTCGGCAGGTGCATCCAGTTGATGAAGATCGCGAGGCCCAGGATGCCGAAGACGATCGAGGGCACGGCCGCGAGGTTCGAGATGTTCACCTCGATCACGTCGGTCCAGAAGTTCTTCCTGGCGAACTCCTCGAGGTAGATCGAGGCGGCGACGCCGATGGGCAGCGCGAGAAACAGCACGATCAGCATCATGTAGAGCGAGCCGAGCAGCGCCACGCCCAGGCCGGCCGCCTCGGGCCGGTTCTCGGAGGCGTCGGGGGCGGTGATGAAGTCCCAGTTGAAGCGGGTCTCCATCGCGCCGCCCTCGACCAGGGCGTCGGCGGCGTTCAGCTGCGCCACGTCGACCTTGCTGTCGAGCGCCGCGCTCTCGCGCGTCACCTTGCCCTTCATGTACTGGTCGATGCGGGCGTTGGTCAGGAACTCGAACTCGACCGTCTCGCCGATCTCCTCGGGGTTGGCGATCACGTAGTCGCGCAGCTGCGCGTTGGCGGCGCCCGAGACCATCCCCGCCATCATCTTCGGCGTCAGCTCCGCGGCGCCCTGCCCCTGCAGCCGCTCGGCCACCGAGGTCAGGCTGTCCTGGATCATCGGCTTGTAGCTGAAGGTCAGGACCTTGGAGATCTCGTCCACGTCGCCGGTCCCGTCGGGATCGAGGATCGCGGGGTCGAGGTAGATCTCGGCCTTGATGTAGGTCTGCTGGAAGGCCGGCAGGCCCTGGGAAAGGATCGAGATCAGCAGCACCACCAGCGCCGCCAGGCCTGCGCCGACGGCGGCCATGCCGTAGAGGCGGAAGCGACGCTCGGCGGCGTTGCGCTTGCGGGTGCGGGCGTCGGGCGTGTGCAGCGACTTGGCGGGCGCCGGGCCGGCGTGGGGCATGGCGGCGTCGGTCATTCGTACTGCTCCCGGTACTTGCGCACGATGTAGAGCGCCAGGACGTTCAGCCCGAGCGTCAGGACGAAGAGCGTGATGCCCAGCGCGAAGGCGACCAGCGTCTCGGGCGAGGCGAAGTCGGTGTCGCCGGTGAGCTGGCTCACGATCTTCACGGTGACCGTGGTCATCGCCTCGAACGGGTTCATCGACAGGGTGGCCGCGGCGCCGGCGCCCAGCACCACGATCATGGTCTCGCCGATGGCGCGCGAGGCGGCCAGCAGGATCGCGCCGACGATGCCCGGCAGCGCGGCGGGAATGATCACCGAGCGGATGGTCTCCGACGGCGTCGCGCCCAGCCCCAGAGAGCCGTCGCGCATCGCCTGCGGCACCGCGTTGATGATGTCGTCGGACAGCGAGGAGACGAACGGGATCAGCATGACCCCCATCACCAGCCCGGCCGTCATCACCGACGACGAGCTGTCCCCCAGCCCCAGCGGCTGGGCGAAGTAGTCGCGCAGCATCGGGCCCACGGTGATCAGCGCGAACAGGCCGTAGACGATGGTCGGGATGCCGGCCAGCACCTCGATCAGCGGCTTGGCCACGCTGCGCACCCGGCGCGAGGCGTATTCGGAGAGGTAGATCGCCGCGAAGAGGCCGATCGGCACCGCCACCGCCAGCGCGATGAAGGAGATGTAGAGCGTGCCCCACAGCAGCGGCAGGATGCCCAGGTCGGAGTCGCCGCGGAAGTTCGGCGACCAGGTGGTCCCGAAGAAGAACTCGGTCCACTCGTACTGCGAGAAGAAGCGCCCGGTCTCGAGCAGCATCGACATCACGATGCCCACGGTGGTCAGGATCGCGATCGAGGAGGCCACGATCAGCAGGCCCATCACCATCGACTCGACCGCGTTGCGGGCCCGGAAGTCGCGGGAGATGCGGGTGTAGGACAGGAAGAAGGCGGCGGCGGCGGCGAGCGCCGCGACGGCGTAGACGACCTCGGGCGGCAGGCCGATGAAGCTCGACGCGAAACCGCCGACCAGCAGCACGCCCAGCCCGGTCAGCCCGGTGGCGAGCGCGACGTTCCAGCCGTGGTAGTTCAGGAGGGAATGCAGGGCGCGGATGTCGCCCCCGGCGGAGGCGGCGGCCCTGCGGCGGCCGAGGAAATACCCGCCCCCGACCGCGACGGCCAGCAGGACGAAGAAAAGCGTGGCGATCATGATCCTGTCGACCCCTCAGGAGACGCGGAGGCGGCCCCTGCGGGCCGCCTCCCGGTTTTCGTCAGGTCTCTGCGGACCCGGGCGGGTCTTACATCGACTTCTCGTCGGAGATCATCGCCTGGGTGTCGGCCAGCTCGGGGTCGGAGACCAGGCCGTAGTTGGCCAGCGGGCCGTTGGGGCCGGCCACCGCGTCGGAGACGAAGAAGGAGGCGAACTCCTTCAGGCCGGGAACCTCGGCCAGGTGCGCCTTCTTCACGTAGAAGAACAGCGGACGCGACACCGGGTACTCGCCCGAGGCGATGGACTCGGTCGACGGGGCGACGCCGCCCATGGTCGCGACCTTCAGCTTGTCGGTGTTGTTCTCGTAGAACGCGAGACCGAACACGCCCACGCCGTTGGGGTTGGCGTCGATGCGGGCCAGCGTCTCGGTGTAGTCGCCGTCGATGTCGACCGAGGCGCCGTCGGTGCGGACCGCCATGCAGGCCTTCTCGGCGGCCTTCTCGTCGAGCCCGGTCGCCTGGATCGCCTCGAGGGCGCCCGTGGCTTCGCAGCCGGCCAGCAGGACCTTCTCCTCGAACACTTCACGGGTGCCGTGCTTGGTGCCGGGGATGAAGGCCTGGATCTCGACGGCGGGCAGCGAGGCGTCGACGTCGGCCCAGGTCTTGGCGGGGTTCGCGACCATCTTGCCGTCCATCGGAACCTCGGCCGCCATGGCCTTGTACCACTGGTCGGGGGTGAACTCGGTGAACTCGGGGCCGTCGATCTGGCTGGCGAAGACGATGCCGTCGTAGCCGATGCGGACCTCGATGATCTCGGTCACGCCGTTCTCGGCGCAGGCCTTGACCTCTTTCTCGCGGATCTTGCGCGAGGCGTTGGCGATGTCGATCGTGTTCAGGCCCACGCCCTCGCAGAACTTCTTCAGGCCGGCCGAGGAGCCGCCCGACTCGACCACGGGGGTCGGGAAGTCGAAGTTCTCGCCGAAGGCCTCGGCGACGATCGAGGCGTAGGGCAGCACGGTCGAGGAGCCGGCGACCTGGATCTGGTCGCGGGACTGGGCGGCGGCCGCGCCGGCGGCCAGAATGCCGGCCACGGCCAGCGAGATCAGGTTGGTGGCTTTCACGGGTGTCCTCCGTAATCCGTCATCGACCCGTCAGCGGCTGCGATGCACGCCGGGTCGTCGAGGCGCTGGGTAGCACCTGCCCGCGCGATGTTTATTCGCAAAACGGCCAAGCTTTTATGACAGTCCAAGCGACTGTCTCAAAAGGGCTTTTCCGGGCGCCTGGAGGATATCCCCGAATCCCACCGTCACAAAAGGGTTTCGGGCGGGCGACGCCGCGGGGCCGACCCCGCGGCATCGCCAAGTTCATGCAATCTTAGACAAATCCGAGACCAGTCGATCCCACACGGGCTTGGTTTTCTCCAGATTCGCCAGTTTCACCGGCCCGAATCCCTTGATCGCGAGCGGCTGCAGCAGCGCCTCCCGGCACAGGGTTTCGGTGGCCGGGGACAGCTTCGCGGCGACGAGATCGACGAGCTGTTCGGTCTCGCCGACCAGCGCATGCTCCATCTTCCGCTCCTCGGTGCGGCCGAAGACGTCGAGCGGGGTGCCGCGCAGGGACTTCATGCCGGCCAGCACCGCGAACCCCTTCTCCATCCACGGCCCGAACTTCTGCTTGCGCGGACGGCCGCTGACCGGGTCGATCTTGGCCGTGACCGGGGGCGCGAGGTGGTAGCTGACCTTGGCGTCCGGGGCGAAGTCGCGGGCCAGTTGGGCCTTCCAGTCGGGGTGACGGTGCAGGCGGGCGACCTCGTACTCGTCCTTGATCGCCATCGACTTGTGCAGCGCCCGCGCGGCGAGCCTCGAGAGGTCCCGACGGCCCGGCCAATGCGCCTCCTCCGCCGCCTCCACCTTCGCGAGATGCTCGCGGAAGCGGCGGGCGTAGCGGGCGGACTGGTAGTCGGTCAGGAACCGCTCGAACCGGGCGACCAGGGCGTCGTAGTCCTCGGTCTGCCAGGCCGGCAGGGTCTTCTCGCCGGCCTTCTCCTCCGCCAGACCGGGCTGGGCGACCAGCCAGCGGCCCCAGCGGAAGGCGGCGAGGTTCATCTCGACCGCGGCCCCGTTGAGGCGAATGGCCCGCTCGATGGCCTCGGCGGTAACCGGCAGGGCGCCCGCCTGGCAGGCGACGCCCACCAGCATCAGGTTCGCCCCCATGCCGTCGCCGACGAGCTGGGTCGCGAGATAGGCCACGTCCTTCACCAGCACCCGGTCGTCGCCAAGCTGGCCCTTCAGGCGGCCCTCCAGCGCGCCCTCGTCGGCGCGGGCCTCGGGGTTGCGGGCGAAGGCGGGCAACGGCTCGACCTGGCCGTTGGCGATGGCCTGGCCCTGGGCGGGGTCGATCAGGCCCATGGCCTCGTCCCCCGCGCCCACCAGCATGTCGCAGGCGAGCAGCAGGCGCCCCTTGCCGCGCGCCACCCGGGCCGGGCGGTCGTCGATGGGCTGCGGGCCGATCTGCAGATGCGACTGCACCGCGCCGTTCTTCTGCGACAGGCCGGTCTGGTCCAGCGTCAGGGCGTGCAGCCCCTCGAGCCGCGCGGCCATCGACAGCACCGCGGCCACGGTGACCACGCCCGTCCCGCCGATGCCGGTGATGACGGCGGCGTAGTCCAGCGCGGGGGTGGTCTGCGCCTCGGGCAGGCCCTCGGGCGGCTCGTGGCGGATGCCTTTCTTGCCGAGCAGGGGGTCGGACTCGACGCCCTCGACGGTGACGAAGGACGGGCAGAAGCCCTCGAGGCAGGAATAATCCTTGTTGCAGGCCGTCTGGTCGATGCGCCGCTTGGTTCCGAAGGGGGTGTCCAGCGGCTTGATCGCCACGCAGTTCGACTGGATGCCGCAATCCCCGCAGCCCTCGCAGACCAGCGGGTTGATCACCGCGCGCCTGGCGGGATCGGGGAACTTGCCGCGCTTGCGGCGGCGGCGCTTCTCGGCGGCGCAGGTCTGGACGTAGAGGAGGATGGTGGTCCCCTCCACCTCGCGCAGCTCGGTCTGCACCAGCAGGTTCTCGGCGCGGTCGCGGAAGGACACCGCGCCCGAGGGCCAGGTCCCGGTCGCCTTCGTCGCCTCGACGTCGTCCGAGACCACGACCACCTGCTTCACGCCGATGGACAGCACCTGGGCGGCGATGTCGGCCGGCAGGGGCTGGCCCTCGATCATCTGGCCGCCGGTCATGGCGACCGCGTCGTTGTAGAGGATCTTGTAGGTGATGTTCACGCCCTTGGCCGCGACAGCGGCCTTGATCGCGAGCATCCCCGAATGGGTGTACGTCCCGTCGCCGAGGTTCTGGAACATGTGCCGGCGGCCGGCGAAGTTCGCCCGGCCGACCCAGTGCATCCCCTCGCCGCCCATCTGGGTGAACAACTGCGTGGTCTCGGGCGAGTGCAGCACCGACATCGCGTGACAGCCGATGCCCCCGCCCGCGAGACTGCCGTCGGGCAGCTTGGTCGAGCGGTTGTGCGGACAGCCGGCGCAATACCACGGCGTGCGCGGCATCGCCGGCGCATTGCCGGTCAGCTTGGGAGGCGCCGGCGGCCGCGTCTCGCAGACGCCGAGGTCCGAAGCCTCGCGGGAAATGACCTCCGCCACATGCTCCGGCGACAGCTCCCCGAAGTCCTGCACCAGCGGAGAGCCGCCGGCATCGCGCTTGCCGGTCAGGATCGGGCGCGGGCCGGGGGCGTTGACCAGCAGATGCGCCAGCTCCGTCTCGACGATCGGGCGCTTCTCCTCGATCACCAGGATCTGCTCGTAGCCCTGCACGAACTCCAGCAGGCTCGCGGGCTCTACCGGCCAGACCATGCGCATGCGGAACAGGCCGATGCCCGAGGCCGCCGCCCGCTCAGGATCGAGGTCCAGCAGCTTCAGCCCCGCCATCGCGTCGCCGAAGGCTTTTCCGACCGCGACGATGCCCAGGCGCCTGGGGCCCGCGGGCTCGAACACCGGCTCGTTGAGCCGGTTGGCGCGGGCGTAGTCCTTCACCGCCCGCAGGCGCACGGCCATCCGCCGCTCCTGCACCACATAGGGCAGGAAGCCGCCGGTGTTGTGCAGGGGAACCTCGAAGCCCGGCAGCGGCGGCAGCACCGGCGAGGGCCGCAGCCGGTCCAGCGCCACGGTCGCCGCGCTGTCGGCCACGTCGGTCACGATCTTCATCGAGGTCACGGCCCCGGTGTGCCGCGACATGGCGAAGGCGTGCAGGCCCAGCGGCACGATCTCGTGCACCGAGGCCGGATACAGCACCGGCACCGAGACGTGGATCATCGCCTGCTCGGACTGGTGCGCGGTGGTCGAGCTCTTCGACACCGGGTCGTCGCCCAGCAGGTAGATCGTCCCGCCTTTCGGATGCGCCCCCGCCAGCGCCCCGTGCTTCATCGCGTCGAGCGAGCGGTCCACCCCCGGCCCCTTGCCGTACCAGATCGAGAACACGCCCTCGACGGACGGGTCCTCGGTCGGGCCCAGGCTCTGCGTGCCCGAGATGGCGGTGGCCGCCAGGTCCTCGTTCAGGCCGGGGTTGAAGACGATGTTGCGGGCGTCGAGCTCCTGCGTCGCGCGGACCAGCTCCTGGTCGAACCCGCCGATCGGCGAGCCGCGATAGCCGGAGATGTAGCCCCCCGTCTTCAGGCCGGCGTCGCGGTCGACGTCCGCCTGTTCCAGCGCCAGGCGCACCAGCGCCTGCATGCCGTTCATCAGGGCCGCGCCCTTCGAGACACGATACTTGTCGGTAAGGGCGACCTGGGCGTCCAGCGGAGCCATCCGCGCCTCCTCCCTATGTAGGTCGTGGATGCTGACCAATATAGGCCTGCATCGATCACATGCAAAAGGATTGTCGACCTGTCCCGTCTCCCGCGCAAGGGCGGGACGCGGTTCCCTCCCGACGGAAACCATGCATGATCGGGTGCGAATACGACCTGAGGGAGGACAGGCATGGGACCCGAGACGCTGGCGCGCATCGCAGGCGACGAGGCGGTGGAGTGGGGCGGCGTGCGCTATCTCGCGCTGCTGACGCCCGGGCAGACGGGGGGCGCGCTGTCGGTGACGACCTCGACCAGCCCGCCGGCCTCGGGCCCGCCGCTGCACGTCCACCACGACGCGGACGAGGTGTTCCTGGTGCACGCCGGCCGCCACCTGTTCCAGCTCGACGGCGAGCGGTTCGAGAAGGGTCCCGGCGAGGCGGTCTTCATCCCCCGCGGCAAGGAGCACACCTTCCAGATCCTGGGGACCGAGACCGCCCACCACACGATCATCCTGACCCCCGGCGGGTTCGAGGGCTTCTTCGTCGAGATGGCGAGGCGCGGCTGCCGCATCCCCGAGGACATGGACCAGGTCGTCGCCGTCGCCGAGACCTTCCACCTGACCTTCACCGGCCCGCCCCTGCCCGCCAACGGCTGAGCCGCCCCGCCGGCGCCCGCCGAGGGCCGGGCGTCGTCCCTGCCCGCCTGCATCCGACCGGCCACGCTTCTCCGCCTGTGGCCGAGCGCCGCCCGCGCCCGACGGCTGCCGAGCGCCGCCTCCGCCCG
>CAXGVP010000044.1:0-11645 GCA_964013055.1 uncultured Albimonas sp. | reverse complement strand
CGATCCACCGCCGCCTGGTCCGCGCGGCCGAGCGCGGCCTGGACGGGGGCGGGCCCCAGCCCGTCGCCCCCGGCCGCCGCATCAAGGGCGTGTCCACCCTCTATGACCGCAACGGCAACGTGGCGGCGCAATGGGTGAAGGACACGGCCGAGGGGCAGGACGCACTGGCCCTGGCCGAGGCGTTCGCGGACGTGTTCAGGGAATGGCGCGGCCACGCGCGGCCTCGCCCGGCGCCTGCGGACACGCTGGCGGACTTGCTGACCGTTTACCCCATCGTGGACCTGCACCACGGCCTCTATGCGTGGGGGGCCGAGACGGGCCAGGCGTATGACGTCGCCCGCTCCTCGGCGATGCTGGACGCGGCCCTGGACTCGGTGGTGGCGCGCACGCCCGCCTCGGCCGAGGCCGTGCTGCTGGTGCTGGGCGACTTCACCCACGCCGACGACTCCACCGCCCGCACGCCGGCGAGCGGCCACGTCCTGGACGTGGACTCGCGCCACGCCAAAGTCCTGCGCAGCGGCGCGGCCATGCTGGTGCGCGCGGCGTCCATGCTCGCGGCGAAACATTCGCGCGTCACGGTGCGGGTTCTGCCGGGCAACCACGACCCCCACGCCGCGCTGGCCATGGGCGTAGCCCTGGAAATGTTCTTCGCGCGCGAGCCCCGCGTGGAGGTGGACCTTTCGCCCTCCCTCTGGTGGTTCAGGCGGTGGGGCGCCGTGCTCCTGGGCGCCACCCACGGCCACACCATCAAGCCGGGCGAAATGCCTGCGGCGATTGCGGCGGCCGTGCCCCGGGACTGGGGCGTCACCCGTCGCCGGCGCATCTACTTCGGGCACTATCACACGCGCCAGGTATGGCCCGGCCGCGGGGCGACGGCCGAGGGGTTCGAGGCGATGACCGCGCGCGACGCCTACGCCGCCGGCCGGGGCTATTTCTCCGACCGCGCAATGCACGCCATCACCCACGACCGGCGCACCTGCCGCGAAACCCGGGTGGTGGAGTCGCTGGACATGATCGACCTGGAGGGCAGGGCATGACCGGCGCCGCCTCGCGCCCCTTCGTCCTGGGCCTGCACGGCCCCGCCGGCGTCGGCAAGTCCACCACCGCCCAGGCCATCCGCGAGCTGGCGCCCTGGGCCGAGGTGATCCACACCGCCGGCGCCATGAAAGCGATGCTGCGGGCCTTCTACGTGTTCCACGGCATGACCTCGGCCGAGGCCGAGCGGCGCGTGAACGGCGACCTGAAACGCGCGCCCTGCGCCATGCTAGGCGGGCGCACGCCCACCGAAGCGCAGCAAGACCTGGCGACCGAATGGGGCCGCGGCTGCATGTTCCCGGGCATCTGGATTGAGGGGTGGGCGCGCATCGCCGAGCCCTTCCTGGCCGCCGGCCGCCCGGTCATCAACGAGTCGCTGCGCGATCCCGAGGACTTGCGCGTCATCCGCGGCCTGGGCGGGGTGGTGGTGGGACTCGAGTCGACCACGCGCGGCGACGTGGTGCGCGACCATCCAACCGAGCGCCGCCTGGAGTGCGACGTGTGGGTGAGCGCCGACGCTTCGCCCGAGGAGGTGGCCCGGCGCGTCCTGGCCGCCGCCGGGGTGGCCCTGTGAGCCTCGCCGAGGCGCTGGCCCCGATGGCGGCAGGGGCGGGCCTCTGGCGCCTCGCGGCGCCTCGGGGCCGCGTCTCGGCGCTTGGTCCGATCCTGGCGGCTCTGGGTCGCGAGGGCGTTCGCGTCTCGCCGCTTCGTGTCATTGAGGCGGGCGCGCGTCTGGAGGGGATCGCGGCTGAGCTGGAGGATCGCGACGCCGCGGGCGTTCTGGTGGCCGCTCTGCCTGGCTGGGACGCCTGCGGCCAGGTGGCGGTCATCGTGGAGGCGGCCCGGTTTGCGGACGTGCCGACCGTGTTTCTGGAGTTCGTTCCGCCGGATGCGCTGACAGTCGAAATAGGGGGGTGAATCGAACCAAGCGATTCCAAGGGCGCCCCGCAACATCCCGCAACATATCCCGCAACATTTTCAGGACACATGCGGATTTTGTGGTGAATATATTGAATATATAACAAGATCTTACGGGAAAAGTCTGGCGCGGATAGCTTTTCCTCGGCTCCACCAATATCCCGCGCATGACGAGGCCGCCCCCCGGGGCGGCCTCGCGGCGTTTCGGGGGCAGGGCGAAGCGGAGGCGCTCGCCCGTCCGTTCCATCACATTGGCGGGCCTGCAAATCCGGGCGGCGGCGGGCCGTGGCTGGAGCCGTCTGCGGCTGGATGAACGCGGGGCGGGCTCCGCGCTGCGGCGTCGTCTGCCCTCGATGCGCGCCGGTGCACGGCCGGCATCCGGTCGGCTTGTCGGCGTCGGACCGACGCCATCGGTCCGAGGCGGCGGACGACTGCGAGGCTGCGAGTGGCCATGTGAAGTCCACACGGCCGGCGTGCAGGGCGAATCCCCGGGGGCTGCTCACGAGGGTCTTGCGCAGGAGCTCGGGCGCGGGTGCAATCCTGAGGGGATGCAGCGGCGGGCTTGCGGCGGCGGCGGTCGAGGGACTGGGCGTCAATGCAGAGATTGACTCTCCGCGCGCCCTGAATAGTGTCCGACAAACCGACACTGAGCGCCGGGCGGAACCCAACCGGCGCCGCGCAGCCGGCAGGGAGCGACGCGAATGGGGCTCAGGCCCATCCAGGTCTCGAAGGCCTATGAGCAGGTCTCGGCCCAGCTGGAATCGCAGATCCTCGAGGGTCGGCTCCAGCCGGGAGAGCAACTGCCGGGCGAAGTCGAGCTGGCCGCGCTCTTCGGCGTCAACCGCTCGACCGTGCGCGAGGGGATCCGGCGGCTGGAATCCGAGGGGCTGGTGCGCCGCGCCTCGCCGCGCAAGCTGGTGGTCTCGACGCCGAAAGCACGCGAGCTCGCCTCGCGCAACACCCGCGCCCTGCGGATGCTGGAGGTGACCTTCGACCAGCTGTGGCGCGTGGCCGTGGAGATCGAGCCGCTGGCCGCAGAGCTCGCGGCCCGCAACGCCACCGACGAGGACGTCGCCAAGCTGCGCGCCAACCAGACGCGCATGAAGAAGGCCACCGAGACGCGCGACGACCGCGCGGTGGTGCGGCTCGACCTCGAATATCACTCGATCATTTCCGAGGCGACGAAGAACCCCGCCCTCGCCCTGGCGCAGGAGCCGATCGGCATCCTGCTCTACTCCGGGCTCGAGGCGCTGCTGCCCTATCTGCCCCAGGCCCCGGCCCGGCAGCTGGAGGCGCACGGACGGGTGATCGACGCCGTGGCGATGGGCGACCCCGACGTGGCGCGCGACTGGACGCTGCGCCACGCGGTCGACTTCCGCCGCGGCTACCTGATGGCGGGTCTGCCGATGGACGCGCCGATCGCACCGCTGGTCCCCGCGACGGGGACCCAGCCTGCCGACCTCATACCGCCGCGCGACGCCTGATCCGCGCGGCCCGAGCACGACAAGGGACCGAGAATGGACTTCGAGTATTCCGCAAAGACCCAGAGCCTGATGGCGAAGCTTGAGGACTTCATGCAGTCCTACGTGCTGCCCGCCAACCAGGAGTTCCACGAGACCTTCCACAGCACCGGCAAGTATCCCATCGCGCTGCTGGACCGCCTGAAGGCGAAGGCCTTCGAGGCCGGCCTGTGGAACATGTTCATGCCGGGCCTGAAGGACGAAGAGCCGGGCACCCGGCTGACCAACCTCGAATATGCGCCGCTGGCCGAGATCATGGGGCGCGTGCCCTGGGCCTCGGAGGTGTTCAACTGCTCGGCCCCCGACACCGGCAACATGGAGATCCTCCACCAGTTCGGCACGCCCGAGCAGAAGGAGCGCTGGCTCAAGCCGCTGATGATGGGCGAGATCCGCTCGATCGTCGGCCTGACCGAGCCGGACACGGCGTCCTCGGACCTCACCAATCTCTCGACCACGATCATCCGCGACGGCGATCATTATGTGATCAACGGGCGCAAGTGGTTCTCGACCGGGGCGATGCATCCCAACGCGAAGCTCGCGATCGTGTTCGGGGTCTCGGATCCCTCGCCCGACGCGGACCGGCACAAGAAGCACAGCTTCATCCTGGTGCCGATGGACACGCCCGGCGTGAAGATCGTGCGCGACGTGCCGATCATGCATCACCACGCGCCCGAGGGGCACTCGGAGGTGCTCTACGAGAACGTGCGGGTGCCGGTGGACTGCATGCTGGGCTCGGAGGGCGACGGCTTCATGCTGGCGCAGGCGCGGCTGGGGCCGGGGCGCATCCACCACTGCATGCGCACCATCGGCCAGTGCGAGCTGGCGCTGGAGCTGATGTGCGAGCGGGCGCTGGAGCGAAAGACCTTCGGCCGCGCGCTCGCCGACCGGGCGAACATCCAGGACTGGATCGCCGAGGCCCGCTTCGACATCGACCAGGCCCGCCTGCTGATGCTGCGCGCGGCGTGGAAGATGGACCGCGAAGGCGCCAAGGCCGCGCGCGTCGACGTCTCGGCGATCAAGGTGGTGGCCGCGCGGCTGCAGACCGGGATCACCGACCGCGCCATGCAGGTCTTCGGCGCCGCCGGCATCACGCCCGACACGCCGCTGAGCTACCTGTGGACCTGGGGCCGGGCGCTGCGGTTCATCGACGGTCCCGACGAGGTACACCTGATGGTCATCGCCCGCGACGAGCTGGGCAAGGCCAAGGGCCGCGTCGGCGCCAACACGCACCACTACGTGCGCCCGCATTGAGGCGGGCGGCATCACGGGCGCCCGCACTGACGCGGGCGCCCGCCACATAGGGCCGCGACCCGGGGAGGACGCCATGGCCGCAGCGATCGATCCCGCGCTGAGACGGGAGCTGCATTACGGAACCCGGGTGGTCGACTGTTTCGTCGACCGCCCCGCCGACATCCACGCCATGCTCGAGGCCGCGGTCGCCGCGCGCGCGGGCGCCGAGGCGCTGGTCTGCGGAGAGCTGCGCTTCACCTGGGCGCAGCTCGACGAGGAGGTGCGCCGGCTGGCCGCCGCGCTGCATGGCGAGGGCGTGGTCCCCGGCGACCGGGTGGCGCTGCTGCTGGGCAACGACGCGCCTTTCGTGGTGCTGACCTACGCCGTCGCCCGCCTCGGCGCGATCCTGGTGCCGCTGAGCCTGCGCGACCAGACCCCGGGCCTGCGCCACGCGCTGGTGCAGTCGGGCGCGAAGATCCTGATCTGCGAGCCGGAGGCGGCCGAGGTCGTCCCCGCGATGGAGGAAACCCCCGCCCTCGTGCGCCGCTTCGCGCTGGGCAAGGTCGAGGGGTTCTGCAATTACCACCGCCTGCTCGGCGCCGACCCCGACGCGGCGCCCCCGCCTGCGACGGTCGACGCGGAGGCGGTGGCGACGATCCTTTATACCTCCGGCACCACGGGCGTGCCGAAGGGGGCGATGCTGACGCATCTGGGGATCGTGCACTCGGCCACCGCCTTCGCGAGCTTCATGGACAGCCGCCCCGGCGACCGCGAGGGGGTGATCGCGCCGCTGAGCCACGTCACCGGCCTGGTGGGCGGCCTGCACAAGGCGGTGCGCGCCCAGGCGACGCTGCTGGTGATGCGGGAGTTCAAGGCCTCGGCCTTCCTGAAGCTGGCGGCGGAGGAGCGGTTGACCCACTGCGCCATGGTGCCGGCGATGTACAACCTGTGCCTGGTGCAGGACGATCCGGCCAGGCACGACCTCTCGGCCTGGCGCTGGGGCGGCTACGGCGGCGCCCCGATGCCCGCGCCGACCATCGAGCGGCTGGCGGAGAAGCTTCCGAACCTCAAGCTGATGAACTGCTACGGCGCGACGGAGACGACCTCTCCCGTCACCATGATCCCCCCCGAATTCACCGCCAGCCACCGGCTGAGCGTGGGCAAGAACAGCTATGGCGCGCTGACCGTGGTGATGGACGAGGATGGGCGCGAATGCCCGCCGGGCGTGCATGGGGAGCTGTGGCACTTCGGCCCCATGGTCGTGCCCGGCTACTGGGAGAACCCCGAGGCCACGGCGAAGGAGTTCGCGGGCGGGTTCTGGAAGTCGGGCGACATCGGCTCGATCGACGCGGACGGCTTCGTCTACGTCCACGACCGCAAGAAGGACATGGTCAACCGCGGCGGCTACAAGATCTTCACCGCGCAGGTGGAAAGCGTGCTGGCCGCCTTCCCCGGCGTGACCGAAAGCGCCGTCGTTGCAAAACCCTGTCCGGTGCTGGGGGAGCGCGTGCACGCCGTCGTCGTCTCGCCCGAGCGCCTCGACGAGGCCGCGCTCGCCGCCCACTGCCGCAAGGCGCTCGCCGACTACCAGGCGCCCGAGAGCTTCACGATCACGCCCGAGCCGTTGCCGCGCAACCACAACGGCAAGATCATGAAGCGCGACATCCGGGAGAAGCTGAATTTCGTCGAGCGCGCCTGACGCGCGCCCGACCCGCGATCCGGCCCGGCCCGCGAGGGCCCGGCCCAAGACCAGAAGACGAGCAGTCGTTCGCACCGGACCCGCGACAACGCGGGCCGCAACATGGGAGGAGACCCGTATGAAGACCCTTGTGAAAGGCGTCCTCGCCGGCGCCGCCGCGCTGGCCGTGACCTCGGCGCCCGCCGCGGCGCAGAACCTGATGATCTCGGCCTCGCTGCCGCAGGTCCACATGTGGGTGGGCCAGAGCCTCGACCCGTTCGCCACCAAGCTCGAGGAGCGCACCGACCTCACCTTCACCCGCTTCTACGCGGGCGAGCTGGTCGGCGTGGGCCGCGGGCTGGATGCGCTGCAGGGGGGGACGGTCGACATCGTCTCGCCGCTGCTCGCCCCCTACATCCCCGGCGCCTTCCCGCTGACCGACATCTCGCAGCTGCCGGTCTACGGCACGGACTCGGCCCAGATCACCCGGGCCTTCCAGAAGCTGATGGACTCGGACGTCGAGCTGAAGGACGGCAAGACCTTCTACGAATACGAGATCGAGCCCAAGGGCATCGTCGCCTGGGGCCTGGGCGCCTCGGGTCCGTATGCGATCAACACGGTCTCCAAGGAGATCACCACGCCCGCCGACTTCCAGGGCCTGCCGCTGCGCGCGGGCGCGGCGCTGCAGACCATGACGCTCGAGAACCTCGGCGTGAACCCGGTCACCATGCCCGCCGCCCAAGCCTACGAGGCGCTGAGCCGCAAGACCATCGAGGGCATCCTGCTGTCGGTCGCCGACTGGAAGTCCTACTCGATGACCGAGCTGCTCAAGTACTCGATCGAGGGCGTGGCGCTGGGCCACTGGGAGAGCTACGCCGCCATCTCCAAGTCCGCCTGGGACGGGCTGAGCGAAGAGCAGCAGAAGGCGATGGACGAGGTCGCCCGCGAGGTCGCCCTGGAGAACGCCGAGTTCATCCAGGAGCAGTACAAGGAGGTTCGCGCCGCCGCCGAGGCCGCCGGCACCACCTTCGTCCAGGCCTCCGACCTGTCGCAGGAGCTGCAGGACCACATCGCCGCCGCCTCGGTCGCGACCTGGAAGCAGTGGATCGAGACGCTGGAGGCCGACGGCCACCCCGCCCGCAAGGCCGCCCAGCTGTGGGCCGAGCTGGTGCTGGAGGAGGGCGGCGAGCTGCCGCCGGGCGTCGCCGAGTACCTCGCCGACTGATCCCCGCCGCGCCCTTCGGGGCGCGGGCCCGGATCGCCTCGCGTCCTCGGGCGCGCCGGCCGATCCGTTTCGCGCCGCCGGGCGCGGACCCCAAGCGGATCGCCGTCGCCCCCGAGGGGGCGGCGGCCTTCGCCGGAGGCGCGATGCGCGCCCTCCGCCGGACTTCTTCATGTCGCGGGGAATGCGATGACCTCTCATGAGGCCCTGATCTTCGTCTCCGCATGGTTCGCCGTGTTCCTGATCCTGGGACAGAGCGTGGCGATCGTGCTGATGGGCGCCGGCATCGTGGGCATGTTCGCGATGATGGGCACGCGCCTGTTCGACGGGCTGCTGGCCGCCGACATCGTC
The DNA here is from genome assembly GCA_964013055.1 of uncultured Albimonas sp. GTDB lineage: Bacteria > Pseudomonadota > Alphaproteobacteria > Rhodobacterales > Rhodobacteraceae > Albimonas. Next base: position 3,691 of record CAXGVP010000044.1, on the reverse strand, counting down.
GGCGCCGCCTCGTCCTATTCGCTCTCGATCATCTCGCTCTACCTGCTGATGGCGCAGTTCCTGCTGCGGGGCAGGGTGGTCGAGGACCTGTTCCGGGTGGGCTACCGCCTGGCAGGCAAGCGCCGGTTCCCGCTGGGGGCGGCGACCATCGTCTCGGGCGGGATGCTGGGGGCGGTCTCGGGCTCGGGCGCCGCCACCTCGGCCGCGCTCGCCGTGATGGCCGGGCCGCAGCTGCAGCAGGTGGGCTATACGCGCCGCTTCGCGGTGTCGCTGGCCGCCGTCTCGGGCTCGCTTGCCGCGATCATCCCGCCGTCGCTGATCATGATCTTCTACGGCTCGCTGACGCTGGTGCCGGTGGGGCACCTGTTCATCGGCTCGATGATCCCCGGGCTGCTGTGCATCCTGTGCTACATTGGCTGCCTGTGGTTCTTCGGCGAGACCGAGCCCGGCGCCGCGCCCGCGGAAAGCGAGGCCGACGTCGCCCTGCCGACCTCGGCCGTCGCGGCCTTCATCTTCGTCGTCGTGCTGATGTTCGTGATCTTCGGGGGCATCTACGGCGGCGTCTTCACCGCCGGCGAGGCCGGCGGGCTGGGCGCCTTCACCGCCCTGGTGGGGATGAGCGTGCTGCGCCGGATCGGCCTGCGGGACATCTTCGACAGCCTGGTGGACTCGGTGAAGGTCACCTCGATGCTGATGATCATCGTCATCGGCGCGCAGGCCTTCGGCCGGTTCCTGTCGCTGTCGCGCGCCCCGCGGGAGCTGCTGGCCGCGGTCGAGCCGCTGCTGGGCCAGCCTACGGTGCTGGTGGCGCTGATGCTGCTGGCCTTCTTCATCGGCGGCCTGCTGCTGGAGTCCGCGGCCGTGATGGTGCTGCTGATCCCGATCATCCTGCCGGTGCTCGAGGCCGCCCAGGTCGACCTGCTGTGGTTCGGCGTGATGGCCTGCTTCATGATCTCGCTGGGGCTGCTGACGCCGCCGGTGGGGCTTGCGACCTACGCGGCCTGCGCGGCGGTCAGGCATCCGGTGGGGCCGATCTTCCGGACCACGGGCCTGTTCGCGCTGGTGGCGGCGGTGGTGGTGTCGCTGATCATGGTCGAGATCCCGGGCGTGGTCACCTGGCTCCCCTCCCAGATCCAATGAGGTCGAGATGCTGAACAAATCCTACGACGCATTGGGCAGGTTCGAGTGGGGGCTGGCCGCCATCGGCGGAGGCCTGTGCCTGCTGGGCATCCTGGCGCTGACGGTGCTGTCGGTGTTCGGGCGCTATGTGCTGCACACCGACCTGATCCCCGGCGCCTTCAACATGATCGAGTCGGTGCTGTTCCCGGTGATGGTGTTCTGGGGCCTGCCGCTGGCGCACCGCGAGGCGACCTTCCCGCGGCTCGAGATCCTGGACCCCTGGATGAGGGGGGCGCTGGGCAAGCTGATCGCGGGCGTCGTGTTGCTGATCGAGGTCTGCGTCTATGCGATCGTGGCCTATTACTGCGCCCGCTACGCGATAAAGTCCTTCGACACGGCGCGCGCGGTGCAGATCGGCACCGGCACCTGGCCGGCCTGGCCGGTGGCGATGATGGCGCCGATCGCCTTCGCGCTGATGCTGGTGGAGGCGATCCGCCTCTGCCTCCGCGATTTCCGCGCCGCGCTGGCGCGGGGCGACTGACGAGCGGGGCCGCGCTCGGCCGCGGCCCGCGACCAACAGGGAGCTGCACATGAAGACCAGAGTGACCGAGCTGCTCGGCACGCAATACCCGATCATCCAGGGCGGCATGCAGTGGGTGGGCACGGCGGAGATGGCCTCGGCCGTCTCCAACGCCGGGGCCTTGGGGATCCTGACCGCGCTGACCCAGCCCACCCCCGACGCGCTGGCCGCCGAGATCGCCCGCTGCCGGGAGATGACCGACAAGCCCTTCGGCGTGAACCTGACCATCTTCCCCACCGCCCAGCCGGTGCCTTACGAGGAATACCTCGACGCGGCGCTGGGCAATGGCGTGAAGGTGATCGAGACGGCCGGCCGCTCCCCCAGGGAGTTCATCGGCAAGATCCACGAGGCGGGCGGCAAGGTCGTGCACAAGTGCACCTCGGTGCGCCACGCGCTGTCGGCCGAGCGGGCCGGCGTCGACGCGATCTCCATCGACGGGTTCGAGGCCGCGGGCCACCCGGGCGAGGACGACGTGGGCGGCCTGATCCTGTTCCCCGCGGCCGCGCATCAGGTGAAGGTGCCGCTGATCGCCTCGGGCGGCATCGGCGACGGGGCGACCATGGCTGCGGCCTTCGCGCTGGGGGCCGAGGGGATCAACATGGGCACCCGCTTCTGCGCCACGCAGGAAGCCCCGATCCACGAGAACATCAAGAAGGCCATCGTCGAGGCCGGCGAGCGCGACACGATCCTGATCTTCCGCAGCTTCCGCAACACCGGCCGGGTGCTGAAGAACGCGGTGTCGGAGGAGGTCGTCTCGATCGAGACCCGTCCCGGCGGCGCGGAGTTCGGCGACGTGCACGCGCTGGTCGCGGGCGCCCGCGGCCGGGCGGCGCTGGAATCGGGCGAGGTGAACGACGGTCTGGTCTGGGCGAGCCAGGTCTGCGGCCTGATCGACGACATCCCCACCTGCGCCGAGCTGATCGAGCGCATGGTCGCGGACTGCCGCGCGAAGCTCTCGGCCGCCGCCGCCGCGGTGGCGTGATCCAATCCGCGCCGGGGGCTTCCTCCGGCGCGGGACCTTCACGGCGACGTCTCCGGCAGGGCGCCGAGCGGGCGATGCCGAGATGTCGGGGCGCCGAGAGGGCGGGGCGCGGAGGGGGTCAGGCTGTCGCTTCGGCCGCGCCCTCCAGCATCACCTTGGCGATCGTCTCGTAGGTCTCGCGCCAGGCCTCGGCGATTTCGGGCGTCCATTCCTCGCCCAGGCCCTGGGCGAGCGTGTCCATCAGGGCCTCGCCGACGATCGCGTAATGCGCCGGCGCCACGCCGTAGCCGACATGGCGGGCGCCGAGGTCGCGCACCACGGGGACCACGGTCTCGGGCTTGTGCAGGTTCTGCACCGCCGTCGCCAGCATCTGCATCAGCTTGGTCTTCTGGGCGGCCATGTCGTCGGGAAACAGGGCGCGCGCCTCGGGCGCAAGCGCGAACACGCGGGCGTAGAACAGGTCCGCGGCCGTGTCGGCCATCGGGACCACCTTGCGGAAGCTGTGCTGGACCAGCGAGACGGTCTGGGGGGTCATCCGGGATCTCTCCTGCTGCGGTGCGCGCTCGGGGCGGTTCTGGACCCGAAGGGTTGATCGTCTGTTAACCCTGGGCTGGGGGCCGGCTCAGTCGGTGTCGAAGCGCTCCTCGAACACCGCCGTCATCTGCTGGGCGAAGCGGGAGGCCGCCACCGGCAGCGCCCGCCCGCGCAGCTGGCCCAGCGCCACCACGCCGGGCGGCACGTCGCGCTGGTCGAGCTCGCGCACCACCGCGTCGGGCCATTCCGAGGCGTGGGGCAGGCCGACGGGGATCTGGAAGGTCAGGATGTTCTCGGCGACCGCGTGCATGCGCAGGAACTCGAAACTGTCCGATTCCACCGACGCCTCCAGCGCGAAGCCCTTGGCCCGGCAGGCGAGGTCGAGCAGGTGGCGCACGCCGTATTCCGCCTCGGGCAGGGCGAGCGGGCATTGCACGCAGTCGCGCAGCCGCAGCTCCGGCGTCGAGGCGAGCGGG
>CAXGVP010000043.1:0-11838 GCA_964013055.1 uncultured Albimonas sp. | reverse complement strand
ATCGGCATCCGCGATGGACGGCTCCGGAGAACAGGCGCTTTGCGAGGGCCGGCGGCGGGGCGCCCGGCGGCGGCGGGGCGCGCAAAGGGGGCGGTTGAAATCGGCGGCGAGGGGGCCAGGTGAGGGGGCATGCTGGACTGGATCTCCGAGAATTCGACGTTGGTGCAGGTCGCCGTACAGGTGGTCACGGCCGCGATCTGGATCGTTTATCTGCACCTGCTGCTGGTCGGCTTCCGCCGGCAACGCCGCTCCAACCTGCTGATCAGCCGCGCGGCGGGCGACGACGACCGGGCGCATCTGCTGGTCTCGAACCTGGGCGCGGAGCCGATCGACGTGGTCTCGGTCATCGCCGACCTGGAATTAGAGAGCCCCGGGCGCGGCGTCGGCTACGGCACGCGCTGGGAAACGCGCTCGGCCGTGGTCAGCGACCGCAACAGCGACTCCCGCCGGGCCGAGGGCGATGGGCTGCAGGCCACCCGCAAGGGGCCGCTGGACAGCGGCGCCTTCCGGGATCTCGGCAGCTTCCGGGACATGATGGACAGCGCCATGTCCGACCTCGACCCGGAGGACGATGCGGGCGAGCTGCGCCGCGTGACCCTGACCGTCGCGGCCGAGAGCGGGCGCGACGCGCTGCTGGTGGCCGGGCGGCAGACTTTCTCGGTCGTCCACATGGAGGGGCGCCGGGCCTGGCTGCCGCGCAAGGCGCGCACCGTGCAGATCCGCGGCCGTCGCGAGCGGAAGGCGCTGTCCAGGCGGCTCGACGCGGAGTTGCGAGATGAAAGCCGGCGGGTGGAGCGGCGGGCCCGCGCCTGTCGCGATCGCCGCCAGGCCGAGCGGCGCGAAGAGGAACAGGCCGAGCGGCTGCGCGCGGCGGCCTGAGGCGGCGCCGCGCCCCGGCCGCCGCAGGGGCCCGGCCCGGGGGCGACCGACCCGGCCCGGCCGGGTCAGGCGTCCTCGATGACAGAGAGGTTGGACCAGGCGTCGGACATGAAGTCGGGGCGCAGGACGCGCGGCACGCCGTGGAAATCGCAGGAGGCGATGGACTGGTCGACCACGTAGACCGCGTGGTAGGCGGCGAAGTCGAGGCCGCTCTGCGGATACAGCACGTCGGTGATGTAGCGCTCGGCCTCGGGCGAGGTCTCCACTTTCCGCGCCTTGCAGACGCGCCGGAAGATCTCGATGAAATCGGCCTGGCTGGGGCGCTCGATCATGATCTTGTAGTAGATCCGGCGCAGGCCGGCGGCGTCCATCAGCTCGGCCGGCGGGATGTTGGTCGAGAAGATCATCAGCGTGTCGAAGGGGATCTGGAAGCTCATCCCCGATTGCAGGGAGAGGTAGTCGACCCCCTCTTCCATCGGCACGATCAGGCGGTTGATCAGCGCCTGCGGCGTCTGCCGCTGACGGCCGAGGTCGTCCACGATCAGCACCCCGTTCACCGCCTTCATGTGCACCGGCGCCTGGTAGGTGCGCGAGGTCGCGTTGAAGCGCAGGTCGAGCATGTCGGTGGTCAGCTCCGCCCCCGTCACCACCGCCGGGCGGATGCAGTGGGCGTAGCGCAGGTCCGGGGCGCCGGCCTCGAGCAGGTCGCGGGGCGTCCAGGGGTCCTCCTCCGGGATCATCCGGTGCAGGGCGGGGTCGAAGACCGAGATCAGCTCGCCGTCCACCAGGATCGCGTAGGGGACGTTGATCCCCCCCTCCATCGCCACCGAGAGCGCATGCGCGTAGGAGCTCTTGCCGTTGCCGGGCGGGCCGTAGAGCAGGATCGAGCGGCCCGAGTTCACCGCCGGCCCCAGCCGGTCCAGCACGCCGTCGGGCGTCACCAGCCTGGCGAAGGCGGCCTCGAGCTTGTCGCGCCCGATGCGGTGGTCCTTGACCGACTGCGCCGCGACCACGGCGCGGAACTGCTCGAGCGTCACCGGGCAGGGGCCGGCGTAGTCCATGCGCCCGGCGGCCTCCATCGCCCGCAGGCGGCCCATCTCGGTCAGCTCGTAGCGCATCTCGGCGCGCACGTCGGCGCGCAGGCTGCCGAGCGTCTGGATCAGCCGCTCCTCGCGCAGCATCTCGACCAGGTCGGTGAGGATGCCGGGCGACAGCCGCACGATGTCGGCGATCGCCGAGACCGTCTCCGCCCCGCGGCGGTACATGACCTTCACGATCAGCTCCATCAGGAACTCCCGGGTCATGCCGGTGGCCTCCACCGTCTGGGGGGCGAGGGGCGTGGCGTCGTCCTCGGACGCGGGGGCGGGATGGGACATGACCGGTCTCCTGGCCCGCGGAACGGAACGCGAAGGGGGCGCGGGCGCGGAGGGGAGTGAACGGAACTTCAGGCTTTCGTGCAAGGTCGCGGTCATGCCAAATGTCCCCGCCGCGGGGGCGCCGGCCCCGCCCGCCGCGGCGCGCGAGGGGCGTTCGCGTATCGGGCCGGACCGCATGGGGGCTCCTGCGCCGATGACCCAGACCTACGCCCGCCCGCTGTGGACGGGGCTGATCCTGCTTGCGCTCGTCGTGGTGGAGTTCGTGCTGACCACCGGCGCCGGGCGCATCGCGGTGACCACCTTCGAGATCGACACCCTCCATTACCTCGACGGCATCGAGCGCACCCGGATGGGCCAGACGCCGCATATCGACTTCCGCACGCCCCTCGGCGCGCTGACCTTCGAGGCGATGGCGATCTGGGATGCAGCCCCGGGGCGGGCGATCGCGTTGACCAACGGCGTGGTGGCGACGCTCTGCGCGGGCCTGGCGGCCTGGCTGGCGGCCACGCGGCTGAGCTTCGCGGCCGCGGTCTGGCTGGGCGTGTTCGGGGTGATGCTGGCTTCTTCGCTGCTGGTGGACGACACCGGGCTGGGGGCGACCCTGGCGCTGAGCTACAACCGCTGGGGCTGGGCGGCGGTGGTGATGGTCGCGCCGATCATGGCGCTGGCGCCGCGACGGCGGGGGGCGGCGGTCGACTGGGGCGACGCGCTGGCGCTGGGGCTGACCGGGGCGCTGGTGGCCTTTCTCAAGATCAGCTTCGTGGCGGCGCTGGCGCCGATGTGGCTGGGCTGGCTGCTGCTGGGCGGGCGGCCGCGGGCGGCGCTGGGGTCGGCGGTGGGGGCGCTGGCGGCGATGGCGGGGCTGTCGATGCTGCTGGGCGGGGTCGACGCGACCCGGGCCTATGTCGCCGACCTGTGGGACGTGGCGACCTCGGACAGCCGGGCGCAGCCGGGGGCCTCGATCTGGGGGGTGATGTCCTCGCCGATCGCGGCGCCGCTGATGCTGTGCGCGCTGATCGCGACGCTGGCGCTGCTGCGCGGCGGCCTGCGGCGCGAGGCGGCGGCGGTTGCGCTGTTCGTGCTGGGGGTGGCGCTGGCGGCCTGGCAGAACTGGGGCAACGACCTGACCGGCCTGCTGGCCCTGCCGTTCCTGCTGCTGGCGCTGGCGCCGCGGATGCCGGACGAGGCGAAGGTGCTGGGCCGCTCGGGCCGCCGGGCGCTGGAGACCATCGCCGTGGTGCTGCTGGTCTGGGCGGCGCCGATCGCGGTGAACGCGCAGCGCAGCCTGCTGCTGGCCTACACCGACCGGCCGGAGATGACCGCGCTGGCCCCCGGGGTCGCGCCCGACCTCTTGTGGCACGCGCCCGAGACCGGGCCCACCGTGGTCGGCCTGCTGCACCCCGAGCGGGCCGACAAGGAGATCACGATCGCGGGCGAGGACCTGCCCTCCTGCGGTCTGCACCGCCACTATGTGATGCACCTGTCCGAGGCGGCCGCGGCGGTGCGCGACGACCCGAGGATGGCCGGCCGCCCGATGCTGTCGATGGACCTGACCAACGCGCTGTGGCTGCTGGGCGGCGGGGCGCCCCTGTCGGGGGTCTACATCTGGGTCTACGGCGACAGCGGCGACGCCCTGCGCCAGGCCGAGGTCCTCGCGGTCCCGATCTGCCCCTCCAACGAGAAGGTGCGCAACGCGATGATCGAGGAGACCGAGGAGATGGGCCTCGACCTGCGCGTCATCCGCCGCACCCCCGGCTGGCTGTTCCTGGAGAACCGCTCGGCCTCCGGCGGCTGAGCGCCTGCCGAAACGCCGACGCCGCCCCGGAGGGCGGCGTCGGTCGGTTTCGGTCCGGTCATTTCCTGGAAGGAAGTGGTGGGCGGTACTGGATTCGAACCAGTGACCCCAGCGATGTGAACACTGTGCTCTACCAACTGAGCTAACCGCCCGGACCGGCGCTGCTGATAAAGGGGTCTCGGGGGCGGGTCAAGAGGGGTCGCGTGAGGAATCTTCGCCCGGCGCCCCCGCCCTTGCGGCGCCCCCGCCCGCGGGCGTCCTCAGCCGGCCGGGCGCAGGCGCTCGAGCGTGGCGGGAAGGTCGACGTAACGGGCCAGGACCGCCTCGGCGTCCAGCTCGGCGGGGATGTCGGCCGAGACGCCCATGTCCATCAGAACGCAGGGCAGGCCGGCGGCGCGGGCGGCCTCGCGGTCGGTGACGGTGTCGCCGACCATCACCGCGCGGTCGCGCGCGGCGCCGGCGCGTTCGGCCGCGGCCCAGACCGGGCGGGGGTCGGGTTTGCGGACCGGCAGCGTGTCGGCGCCCACGAGGGCCCCGAAACGGTCGAGAACGCCCAGCTCGCGCAGCAGCAGGCGGGCCAGGCCCTCGGGCTTGTTGGTGCACACGGCCAGGCGCCAGCCGGCGGCGGCCAGCGTCTCCAGCGTCGCCTCCACGTCGTCGAACAGGCGCGAGTGGACGGCGATGGCGGCCTCGTATTCCGCAAGGAACCGCGCGAGGGCCGCGTCGACCCAGGGCTCGACCTCGGCCGCGGGGGCGCCGGAGCGGGCGAGACCCGCGCGCAGCATTGCCCGGCCGCCCTTGCCCGAAAGCCCCGCGTCCGTCGCCGGATCCAGCCGCCCCGAGGCGCCGCGGGCGGCCAGCGTGGCGTTGGCCGCCGCGATCAGGTCGCCCGAGGTGTCGGCCAGCGTGCCGTCGAGGTCGAAAAGCGCGCCGCGCGTCATTGGCCCTCCTTCCGCCCCATGGGCGCCTCATCCGAAATGCACTGCAACAAGATATGACCCGCCTGTCCGTTCCCTCGCCCGCTCGCCGGGTGGTAAATGCTGCGCCATGACCCGTCCAGACGTCTCCTCCGCCCCGCGCCCCGTCGCCGTCGTCGTTCTCGCCGCCGGGCAGGGGACGCGCATGCGCTCCACCCTGCCCAAGGTGCTGCATCCGGTGGGGGGGGCGCCGATGCTCGCCCATGTGCTGCGCACCGCGCAGGCGCTGAGCCCTGAGCGGGTGGTGGTGGTGACCTCCCCCGACGCGCCGGCGGTGGGCGAGGCGGCGCGCGCCCTGCGCCCCGACGCCCTCGACGTGCCCCAGCGCGACCGGCTGGGGACGGCGCATGCCGCGCTCCAGGCGCGCGAGGCGCTGGCGGGGTTCGAGGGGGACGTGCTGGTCCTCTATGGCGACACGCCGCTGGTGCGGCCCGAGAGCCTGGCGGCGATGTCGGCGGCGCGGGCGGAAGGCGCCTCGGTCGTGGTGCTGGGCTTCCACGCCGAGGATCCCGCCCCCTACGGCCGCCTGATCGTCGAGGACGGGGAACTGACCGCCATCGTCGAGGCGAAGGAAGCCAGCCCCGAGCAGCTGGCTATCCATTTCTCCAACTCCGGCGTGATGTGCATCGAGGCGGCGCGGATGTGGACCTGGCTCGACCGGGTCTCCGACGACAACGCCAAGGGGGAGTTCTACCTCACCGACCTGGTGGCCATCGCCCGCGAGGACGGCGCCCGCGCGGTCGCCGTCGAGTGCCCCGAGGCCGAGACCCTGGGCGTGAACTCCCGCATCGACCTCGCCGCCGCCGAGGCCGCCTTCCAGGCCCGGATGCGGCGCGAGGCGATGGAGCAGGGCGCCACCCTGACCGCGCCCGAGACGGTGTTCTTCGCCCATGACACCGAGCTTGCGCCCGACGTCTCCATCGGCCCCAACGTGGTCTTCGGCCCCGGGGTGCGCATCGAGACGGGCGCCGAGATCAGGGCCTTCTGCCATCTGGAAGGCTGCACGGTCGCCTCAGGCGCCGTGGTCGGCCCCTTCGCCCGCCTGCGCCCCGGCGCGCGGATCGGGGCGGACGCCCATGTCGGCAACTTCGTCGAGGTGAAGAACGCCACGCTGGGCGAGGGCGCGAAGGCCAATCACCTGACCTATATCGGCGACGCGGACATCGGCGCGCGCGCCAACATCGGGGCGGGCACGATCACCTGCAACTACGACGGATTCCTCAAGCACCGCACCACCATCGGCGAGGGCGCCTTCATCGGCTCCAACACCGCGCTGGTGGCGCCGGTGACGGTGGGGGACGGCGCCTCGGTCGGGGCGGGGTCGGTGGTGGTCGAGGACGTGCCGGCGGACGCGCTGGCCGTGGCGCGCGGCCGGCAGGAGGTGCGCCCCGGCGCCGCCGCCCGCCTGCGCGAGCGGCTGGCGGCCGAGAAGGCGGAGACGGCGGCCCGCAAGGGCTGACATCGAACGACTCGCCGGGCGAAGATCCGGCAGGACTGAGCGGGACAGCGGAAAGGATCGGCCCATGTGCGGCATCGTCGGTATCCTGGGGCAGGGGCGCGAGGCGGCCCCGATCCTGCTCGACGCGCTGAAACGGCTGGAATATCGCGGCTACGACAGCGCCGGGATCGCCACCATCGAGGACGGGCGGCTGGACCGGAGGCGCGCGACCGGCAAGCTCTCGGAGCTCGCCAAGGTGCTGGAGCAGGCGCCCATCGCGGGCTCGGTCGGCATCGGGCATACCCGCTGGGCGACGCATGGCGCGGCGACCACGATGAACGCGCACCCCCACGCCTCGGCGCGGGTCGCGGTCGTCCATAACGGCATCATCGAGAACTTCCGCGAACTGCGCGAGCAGCTCAAGGCCGAGGGCCACGCCTTCGTCACCCAGACCGACACCGAGACCATCGTCCACCTGTGCCAGTCGTTCCTCGACCGGCAGCTCGCCCCCGCCGATGCGGCCGCGGCGACGCTGGCGAAGCTGGAGGGGGCCTTCGCGCTGGCCTTCCTGTTCGAGGGCGAGGACGACCTGATCGTCGCCGCCCGCCGCGGCTCGCCGCTCGCCATCGGCTATGGCGAGGGCGAAATGTTCGTGGGCTCCGACGCGCTGGCGCTGGCGCCGCTGACCAACCGCATCGCGTATCTGGAGGAGGGCGACCTCGCCATCGTCACCCGCGCGGGGGCGCAGGTGCACGACGCCTCCGGCGCGCCGGTCACGCGGCCGGTGCAGATCATCGAGGTCTCGTCCGTCGTCGTCGACAAGGCCGGCTACAAGCACTTCATGCTCAAGGAAGTGAACGAGCAGCCGACCGTCTCGGCCTACGCGCTGGCCCACTACGTCGACAACGAGACCGGCCTGATCCGCTCGGAGGCCGAGTCGGTGGACTTCGCCAACGCCTCCCGCATCGTGCTGGTCGCCTGCGGCACGGCGCATTACGCCTGCCACATCGCGAAATACTGGTTCGAGAAGCTGGCCCGCCTGCCGGTCGAGATCGACGTCGCTTCCGAGTTCCGCTACCGCGAGCCGCCGCTGTCGAAATCCGACGTCGCCGTCTTCGTCTCCCAGTCCGGGGAGACGGCGGATACGCTCGCCGCCCTGCGCCACGCCGCGCCGCAGGTGGGTCACGTCGTCTCGGTGGTCAATGTCGTCACCTCGACCATCGCCCGCGAATCCGGCGTGGTGCTGCCGATCCTGGCGGGGCCCGAGATCGGCGTCGCCTCCACCAAGGCCTTCACCTCGCAGCTGGTGACGCTGGCGACGCTGGCGATCCTGGCGGCCCGCCAGCGCGGCCACCTGAGCGAGGAGGAGGAGAAGCGCATCGTCCGCGTCCTCTCCGAGACCCCGCGCCACCTGGCCGAGGCGATCGCCGCGGCGCCCGAGATCGAGGCCGCCGCCCGCCAGATGGCCGAGGCGCGCGACGTGCTTTATCTGGGCCGCGGGGCGTTCTACCCGCTGGCCCTGGAAGGCGCGCTGAAGCTCAAGGAAATCAGCTACATCCACGCCGAGGGCTATGCCTCGGGGGAGCTGAAGCACGGGCCCATCGCGCTGGTCGATTCGACGGTGCCTGTGGTGGTGCTGGCGCCCCGGGACCAGCTCTTCGACAAGACGGTGTCGAACATGCAGGAGGTCATGGCCCGCGGCGGCCGGGTGATCCTGTTCACCGATTCCGTGGGCGCGCAGACCGCCTCGGAAGGGGCGGCGCGGGTGGTGGTGATGCCCGACTGCGACCCGTTCATCGCCCCCATCGTCTACGCCGTCCCGGCCCAGCTTCTGGCCTATTATGCGGCCGCTTTCCTGGGCAAGGACGTCGACCAGCCTCGGAACTTGGCTAAATCGGTCACTGTGGAGTAGATTGCCGCCAGCGGGCGAAGACCCGAGGCCGCCCCGCCCAGGCGTGGGCGGCGCGAAGGAACGAGCGGAACACGCGCGCGAGCGGTCGGGGCCGCAGGGCGCGCGGATCAGGAGCGATCGGATGATATCGTCACGTGCGCGGCTGGCCTTCGTCGGCGCGATGGCCCTGGGCCTCGCCGCCTGCGGGGGGGACAAGCCTGCCCCCAAGCCCGCGGCCAACCTCTACCAGGCCGACTGCTACACCGTGGATCCCTACCAGCCGATCCGCATCGACAAGCCCGCCGCCGGCGTGCCGGACAGCATGAAGGCCTTCCTCGGCGCCTGGGGCGGCGGGGCCTGGGACGGGTCCGTCTGCCATGACCTGTGGGTGATGAACGTGGACCCCTCGGGCAACGTGCTGATGTTCGACGCGCATGGGCCGGGGTTCTTCCCCGACGCCACCGCCTTCACCCGCAAGGGCCGGATCACGCCCGAAGGGAAGATGCGCGTGCGCAAGGGCTCGGCGGTGGTCGAGTACTGGATCGCCGAGGACGGGCGCCTCTACGGCACCCGCACCATCGGCAAGAAGGTCCAGCACGTCATCATGTCCCGCCGGTCCTGAGCCCGGACCCCGGAGCCATGAGCGCCGAAGACAGCCCTGCCCGGGTGGACCCCGCCCGGGCGATGGCGGCGCTCCGCGCGCTCGCCGACCCCGAGCGGGCGGCGAAGGCCGCCGCCTACCACAAGACCGACCGCGAGATGCTGGGCGTCGCCGTGCCCGAGATCACCGCGCTGGCCGACGGCTGGCGGGCGGAGGATCCCACCGTCGCCGGCCGCACGGCGCTGGCGGGGGCCCTGTGGGCGACGGGCGTGTTCGAGGCCCGCATCGCCGCCGCCAAGCTCCTCACCCAGGCCCGCATCCGCGGCGAGGGGCCCGAGGGGGACCGCCCGGTCTGGGACCTGGTCGTCTCCTGGGTTCCGTCCTTCGACGGCTGGGCGCTGGCCGATCACGCGGCCGACGCGGGCGCCCGCCGGTTGTCGGCCGATCCCTCGCGGCTGGACGAGGTCGAGGGCTGGACCCGCTCCGAGCACCTGTGGACGCGCCGGGCGGCGATGGTCTTCACCCTGCCCTGGGCGAAGCTGCGCCACCCCTCGCCCGAGGACCTCGAGCGGCGCGAGCGCATCCTCGGCTGGGCCGCGGGCTACACGACGGACCGCGACTGGTTCATCCAGAAGTCGGTCTCCTGGTGGCTGCGCACCCTCTCGGCCCGCGACCCGGAGCGGGTGCGCGCCTTCCTGGCCGAGCATGGCGAGGCGATGAAGCCCTTCGCCCGCCGCGACGCCCTGCGCCGGATCGACTGAGGCGCGGGCGGGCGCGCCCGCCGTTCCTGCCCGCCCGCCCCTCCTGCCTGCCTGTCTGCCTGCCGGACGGCTGAGGCATCTTTGCCGCGGCTCCGCAATCGTCGTTAATATCGCTTGCATGCAAACGGGTTCGCGCCTAGGTGACGCGCACGTCAGTCGACTGGGGAGTCGGGCTGGCGCCGGATCGCATCCCTGGGGTCGTCAGTCATGTTCGCAGCGTCGGGTTTCTTCGCCGGTTTCCTCCGGGCGGCCGTTCTCGGGGTCGCTTTCGCGGGCCTCTCCGCGGTCGGGGCGCAGGCGCTGACCGTGTCGGAGGCGGAGACGGGCGAGTTCTCCGCGGACTGGGCGAACCCGACCGCGATCGGCGCCGGGGTCGACCGCGTCACGGGGACCGGCGCGGCCAACGCCTACGACATCTTCCACTTCACCGGGCTCGAGACCGGAGCCCAGACCCTGACGCTGAGCTTCGTGGCGCCCGAGGGGATCGACTGGTCCTACGCCGCGGGCGGCACGATCCAGTGGGCGGAGGACCCGTTCCGCTGGGGCTGGGACGGCGACACGGCGGGCGAGGTGCGGCTCGACTACCATGTGCGCGAGCAGAGCCTGACGCTCGCCCTGCCCGAGAGCTTCGCGGGCGAGCTCTACCTGGGCCTCTACTTCACCCACGGCGCGGGCCTGGCCTATTCGATCCTCGCCGAGGTCGGCGCGACGCCGCCGGGCGGCGGGACCTCGCCGGACCTGCCGGAGCCGGTCCCCGGGGGCGGCTACCCGTCGGAGGGGGATGTGGGCTCCGCGGTGCCGCTGCCGCCGGCGCTGGCGATGCTGGGCGCGGCCCTGGCGGCCCTGGGCGTCGCCGCCCGCCGCCGGCGCGCCGCCTGAGCGAGGCGGCCCTCTTCCCACGCTGCGAAACGCCGGCCCCCCGCGGGGCCGGCGTTTCGCGTGCGGGGTTCAGCCGAGCGTCTCGCCCGTCGCGACCTTGAAGCCGCGCAGCAGGTCCTGCGTCTCCATCGGGCCGCGGCCGGGGCGCTGGACGCGCAGCAGGCGCAGCGCGCCTTCGCCGCAGGCCACCAGCAGCGCGTCGTCGAGCGTTGCGCCGGGGGCGGCGGCGGCCGCCGTCCCGGGGCGGGGTTCGGGGCGCGCCAGCAGGATCTTCACGCGCTCGCCCGCCATCTCGCACCAGGCGCCGGGGAAGGGGGAGAGGCCGCGGACCAGGCGGTCGAGCTCCGCGGCCGGCCGCGTCCAGTCGATCCGCGCCTCGGCCTTGTCGATCTTGGCGGCGTAGAGGACGCCGGCCTCGGGCTGGGGCGTGGGGACGTGCCCGGCGGCGATGGCGGGCAGGGTCGCGACGATCAGCTCGGCGGCCATCGCCGAGAGCCGGTCGTGCAGGCTCTGGGCGGTGTCGTCGGGGGCGATGGGGGTGCGCGCCTCGGCCAGCACCGGGCCGGTGTCGAGCCCGGGCTCCATGCGCATCACCCCGACCCCGGTCTCGGCGTCGCCGGCCATGATCGCGCGCTGGATCGGGGCGGCGCCGCGCCAGCGGGGCAGGATCGAGGCGTGCAGGTTCCAGCATCCGAGCCGCGGCGCGTCCAGCACCGGGCGCGGCAGGATCAGCCCGTAGGCGACGACCACCGCGGCCTCCGCCTGCAGCGCGGCGAAGGCGGCCTGCTCCTCCGCGCCCTTGAGGGAGGCGGGGTGGCGGACCGCGAGCCCGAGCGCCTCGGCGGCGGCCTGGACGGGGGAGGGGCGGGGCTTCTTGCCCCGGCCGGCGGGGCGGGGCGGCTGGCAGTAGACGGCGGCGATCTCGTGGCCCGCGGCGTGCAGGGCGCGCAGGATCGGGACCGAGAAGTCGGGCGTGCCCATGAAGACGAGGCGCATGGCGGCTGGGCTCCTGTTCGCTGACGGCCCGGGGCATGGGCCATGCCGGGGGCCGCGGGTCAAGAGGACCGGACTACAGGCGCCCTGCGGGCGGGCTTGGCCGGGCCTGTGCGTGTGGAGGCGTCGGGAGGGCTTCGGAGGGGGGAGCCTCCGGCGGGCTCCTGACTCACCCAAGAACAGGGGCCGCGCCTGTCCTCCGGATCCGTCTCTCGCTGATTGATGCCTGAGCGACTCGGCCGGAGGGG
>CAXGVP010000042.1:0-11985 GCA_964013055.1 uncultured Albimonas sp. | reverse complement strand
CCGACATCAGCCCGCCGCCGCCCTCGGAACCGTCCTCGGACTCGCGCCGCGTCTCGGTGCGCTCGAACCGGCCGGGGGGGAGGTGCGAATGGGGGCCGTCGGGGAACGCCTCGGCCTGGGCGTCCTCCAGCGCCTCGAAGGCGGCGCAGATGCGGTCGCGCAGGGCGGCGAACCAGTCGGCCGCGCGTGTCTTTTCGGCCTCGCCGACCGGCTGAATCGTCAGGGTCACGAATGGTCCTCCGGATTGTCGTTGATCCATTACGGTTCCTCGCTAGCTTCGCGCAACCTCGCCGAGGCCTCGCGATTCCCGATCCGGGAGCTTGCGGGGCGTGCCGGCGCGGTCGGCGGCGCGGCATCCCCTTCCCTGTCTCGGGCCCTTGCGGGCGCCGGCCCCGTTCCTGCGGCCCCTTTCGGGCCCGTCCCCCCATCGCGCACGCCCGGCGTGCGATCCCCGTTCGGAGAGCCTCCATGCTCCCCCTCTACCGTCGTCTCCGCGACCTCGCGGACCCGTTCGTCGCCTATCAGGCGAAGACCCCGCCCGACCGCTACTGGCCGTTCATGTGGTCGATGCTCTCGCCGCTGAAGCGCCCGATGCTGGCGGCGGGCGCCTTGGGCGTGTGCGTCGCGATCATCGAGACCTCGCTGATCTGGTATGCGGGCCGGCTGGTCGACATGCTGGCCCAGGTGGGCGCCGAGGAGGGCGCGGCCGCGCTGTGGTCCTCGCGCGGGGTGGAGCTGGCCTTCGTGGCGCTGCTGATCCTGACGGTGCGCCCGCTGGCCATCGGCGCGCAGATGGCGACGCTGGACATGCTGGTGGGGGTGAACGCGGTGGCGCTGGTGCGCTGGCGCGCGCATCGCCACGTGCTGGGCCAGTCGGCGAGCTTCTTCCAGAACGACTTCGCCGGCCGCATCGCCAACCGCATCGTGCAGACCGCCCCCGCGGTCGAGGAATCCGCCTTCGGCGCGCTGGAGGGGATCGTCTATTTCTGCTCCTACGTGCTGGGCGCGCTGCTGGTGCTTTCCCAGGCGGACGCGCGGCTGGCGATCCCGATCCTGATCTGGCTGGTGGTCTACGGCGCGATCCTGCGCGTGCTGGTGCCGAAGATGTCCCATGCGGCCGAGGAAAGCTCCAAGGGCCGCTCGGCGCTGACCGGCAAGATCGTGGACGCCTACACCAACATCCAGACCGTGAAACTCTTCGCCCACGGCAAGCGGGAGCTCGACCTCGCGCGCGAGGCCATCGAGGACCTGCGCGAGCGCGACAGCCGCGAGATGGCGCTGATGTCGATCATGTCCTTCTCGCTGGCGCTGACCGGGGGGCTCCTGATCGTGGGCGCGCTGGGCACGGCGGTGTGGCTGTGGTCGATCGGCGAGACGACGCTGGGCGCGGTCTCGGCGGCGTCCGCGCTGGTGCTGCGGCTCAACGCGATGATGGGCTGGATCATGTGGGTGACCTCGCAGCTGTTCCGTTTCGCCGGGACCATCGCCGAGGGGATGATCACCATCTCCAGGCCCCACGAGATCGTCGACGTCCCCGGCGCGGCCGAGCTGGCGCTGCGGCACGGCGAAATCCGCTTCGACGGCCTGCGCCACCGCTACGGGCGCGAGGCGGGCGGGCTCGACGGCATCGACCTGACCCTGCGCCCCGGCGAGCGGGTGGGGCTGGTCGGCCGCTCCGGCGCGGGCAAGTCCTCGCTGGTGAACCTGCTGCTGCGCTTCCACGACGTGGAGGAGGGGCGGATCCTGATCGACGGGCAGGACGTGGCGCGCGTCACCCAGGACTCGCTTCGCAACGCCATCGGCATGGTCACCCAGGACACCTCGCTGCTGCACCGCTCGGTGCGCGAGAACATCCTCTATGGCAAGCCGGGCGCCTCCGAGGCGGAGATGCACGCCGCCGCCGCCCGCGTCTCGGCGCACGAGTTCATCCTGGGGCTCGAGGACTCCGCCGGCCGCCGCGGCTACGACGCCCATGTGGGCGAGCGCGGCGTGAAGCTCTCGGGCGGGCAGCGCCAGCGCATCGCGCTGGCGCGGGTGGTTCTGAAGGACGCGCCGATCCTGGTGCTGGACGAGGCGACGTCGGCGCTCGACTCCGAGGCCGAGGCCGCGATCCAGGAGGCGATGGAGGAGCTGATGCAGGGCAAGACCGTCATCGCCATCGCGCACCGCCTGTCGACCATCGCCTCGATGGACCGCATCGTGGTGCTGGACGCCGGCCGCATCGCCGAGCAGGGAACCCACGCCGAGCTGCTGGCCCTGGGCGGCCTCTACGCCGGCTTCTGGGCCCGCCAGTCCGGCGGCTTCCTGGGCGAGGACGCCGCCGCCGAATAGACCGCGCAGGGCCGGAACGGAAACCGCCCGCCCCGGGGACCCGGGGCGGGCGGCGTCGTTTCAGGGGCCCGCAGGCCGGCCGGGGATCAGTTCCCCAGCACCTCCGGCAGGAACAGGATCACGTCCGGGAACACCGCCAGGATGGCGAGCACGAACAGGTCCATCACCAGGAACCAGAACACGCCGCGGAAGATCTGCGTCGTGGAGACGAGATTGCCGACCACGCCCTTGATGACGAACACGTTCATGCCGATGGGCGGCGTGATCATGCCGATCTCGAGCAGCTTGCACAGCACCACGCCGAACCACACCAGGCTCCACCCCGCATCGCCCACGATCGGCAGCACGATCGGCAGGGTCAGCAGCATCGCGCCCAGCGGCTCGAGGAACATGCCCATCAAGAGGTAGATCAGCACGATGCCCAGCAGCAGCATGGCGGGCGAGGCGCCGATGGTCAGCACCGACTGCGAGATGTAGTCCCCCGCGCCCGAGAGCGTCAGGAACCGCGTCAGCAGCGTCGCGCCGATGGCGATCACGATCAGGGCCGCGGTGGCGGTCACCGTCTCCTCGCCGGCCTTGCGGAACCGGCTCCAGTTCAGCTGGCCCTGCAGGCCGGCCACGATGCAGGCCAGGAACGCGCCGATGGCGCCGGCCTCGGTGGGCGTGAACACGCCGCCGAACAGGCCGCCGAAGATGCCGAGCATCACCAGCAGGATCGGCCAGGTGCCGCGCAGGGCCGCCAGCTTCTCCGACATCGGCTCTGCGCCGGTGTAGGCGGGGGCCAGGTTGGGGTTCAGCTTCACCCGCACCAGCACCACGATCACATAGCCGATGCCCGAGATGATGCCCGCCGAGATGCCGCCCAGGAACAGCTCCGAGATCGGCTGCTGGGAGATCACGCCATAGAGGATCAGGATGATCGAGGGCGGGATCAGCGCGCCGATGGTGCCCGCGACGGCGACCGTGCCCGTGGCGAGCTCGGCGTCGTACTTCTGCTTCATCATCTCCGGGACGGCGATGCGCCCCATCGCGGCCGAACAGGCGATGGACGAGCCCGAGACGGCCGCGAAGCCGGCCGAGCCGAAGATCGCCGCGATCGCAAGGCCGCCCGGCAGCGCCGCGGTCCAGACCTTGGCCGCGTGGAACATCCCCTTCGTGAGGTTCGTGTGGTAACAGATGAACCCCAGCATCAGGAACATCGGCACCGAGCTGAGAACCCAGTTGGCCGCGAACTGGTAGGGCATCACCGCCAGCGCGCCCCAGGCGACGCGCCAGCTCATCAGGTACCACAGGCCCCCGAAGCTGACCGCGATCAGCGAGAAGCCGATGGGCACCCGCAGGGCGATCAGGAAGAACAGGATGCCGAGGCCTGCGAGGCCGATTTCGACGTCACTCATTGAAGGCCTCCGGGTCGTGCTGGCCGATGGCGAAGGGGCGCCCGACGATCAGGCAGATCAGTTTCCAGGCGGAGGCGAGCACCATCAGCCCGCAGCCGAAGGGAACCGCGAAATAGGTCGGCCAGATCGGGATCGTCACGATCCCCTGCTGCAGGGCCGCGCCGGAGTTGAACTTGTCCACCGCCTCGCCCCAGCCGCGCACGGTCAGCAGACCGAAGGCGACGACCGCGATGAGCGAGGCGAGCCCCGTCAGCGACGGCTGGATCCCCTTGGGCAGCAGGTCGGAGACCACCTCGACCGAGATGTTCGCGTCCCGCGCCTCGGAGACCGCCAGCGACCCGAAGGCCAGGATCACCATGTAATAGTTCGACACGACGGTGATGGTGCCTTCCACCGGCATGTTGAACAGGAACCGTCCCAGCACATCGCAAACGATGTGCACCATCATCAGCACGACGCAGGCGAGGCCCGTCAGCCCCGCCAACGATACAAGCTTCGTCAGGATCCATTCGATCCGCTTCATCGGCTACCCCGCCGTCCTAGGTTGACATGAATGGGGCCGCGCGCCGGTCCGCTCCCCCGGCGCGCGGCCCCGGCTTGCTCACTGGCCGTAGGCGGCCACGTCGATCTTCGAGTGCAGGTTGTCCCAGTAGATCTGGCGCAGCTGCTCCTCGCTCTCGACGCCGGCGGTCAGCTCCGACCACTTGCTCATCAGCTCGCGCAGCTTGGCGAGCTTGACGTCCGTGTCCTTCAGCCCGAAGCGCTCGGCATAGGTCGCGCCCAGCGCCTCGGCGTCGGCGGCGATCCAGGCGCGGGTCTTCTCCATCAGCTCGGCGGAGGGCTCGTGGATCGCCACGCCCTTCTCCTTCGCCATCGCCATGTTCGCGTTTCCGACCTCGTAGTAGCTGTAGACCCCGCGGGCCGACAGCGCGGCCGAGGCCTTGAGCAGGGCGATCTTGTTGGCCTCGCTCATCTCCGCCCAGCGCTCGCGGTTCATCTGGGCGACGCCCGAGACGAACGAGCCGCCGGGCACGCCCGGGGTCATGTCGGTGACCACGTCGATGAAGCCGAAGTTGGTCAGCTCGGGCGCCGAGGCCGCCACGCAGTCGACCACGCCCTGGCTGAGCCCCTCGAAGGTCTCGTTGATCGACATCGAGACGGCGGTGGCCCCCATCGCGGTCGCCCAGCGCGCCCAGAAGGCGCCGCCGGCGCGCACGCGCAGGCCCTCGAGATCCTCGACCGAGGACACCGGCCTGGTGCACTGCAGGAAGTAGGACTGCGAGCCCGAGCCGGTCAGGTAGACGTGGTTCTGCGCCTCCAGCTCGGCCTGGCAGTCGGGGCAGTCGAAGAAGATGTATTCCATCAGCGCGCCGTTGTAGGCTATCACGTTGCGCGCGGGGTCGCCCGCCTCGAGCTCGGCCAGCGAGGCGAGTTCGGTGGCGTAGTTCATCTCGGGAAATTCGGTGATGAAATAGGGGGTCAGCACCGTGGTCAGGTCGGCCACGCCGTCGCGCACCCCCGAGGTGGACTCGAGGAAGTTGAGCAGCGACAGCGGATAGACCTTCACCGCCAGCTCGCCGCCGGATTCCTCGCCGGCCACGTCCGCGAAATGCTGGGTGGATTCCTCGGCCGACGAGCCCGGCGGCCAGCCGATGGCGAAACGGAGGTTCTCCGTCGCCGCCGACGGCGTGGCCGTCAGCGCCGACACGGATGCGGAAATCGCAAAGGCCGCGGCGCCCGCGGCCGGCTTCCAATGAAACATGGTCTGCACTCCCTGGTGAGGCGTCCGCCTGCGCGGATTCTGTCTTGGCCGTGTCAGGCGGTCTCTCGGTGGGGGCCGGGCGACGCGCGCGCCGCCCGGCCCGGTCTTGGGCTCACTGGCTCACTGGCTCACTGGCCGTAGGTCTTCACGTCCAGCTTGGAGTAGACGTTCTCCCACAGCACCTCGGCGAGCGCGTCGCGGTCGTCGATGCCCTCCATCCGGGGCAGCCACGCGTCGACCAGCTTGCGCAGGTCGTCGAGCTTGCCGCGGGCGTTCTCGATGCCGAAGCGCTCCTCGTAGGAGGCGGCCAGCGCGTCGAGGTCGGCGGCGATCCACTCGCGGCTCTTGGACAGCAGGTCGTCGTCGGCCTGGTGGATCTCGATGCCGCGGGCGGGGGCCTTCTCCTCGATGTTCTCACGGCCGTCGTGGAAATAGGCCATGATCCCGTCGCCCGAGATCGCGGCGGCCGCGTGCAGGACGTGGCCGCGGTTCTCCTCCGAGAGGGCGTTCCAGGTGTCGAGGTTCATGTCGGCGATGGCGAAGGCGAAGGACGAGCCCGGAACGCCGACGGTGACGTCCGAGATCACGTCGATGAAGCCGAACTGGGTCATGTCGCCGGGGTTCGAGGCGGTGCAGTCCAGGATGCCCTGGTTGAGCCCCTCGAAGGTCTCGTTGATCGACAGCGACACCGGCGAGGCGCCCATGCCCGTCAGCCAGCGCGACCACCAGGCGCCGCCGGCGCGCACGCGCAGGCCCTGCAGGTCCTCGTAGCTCGAGACCGGCTTCATGCACTGCAGCACGTAGGACGAGGTGCCCAGGCCCGCCAGGAACACCTGGTTCTGGGCCTTGGCCTCGGCCTGGCACTCGGGGCAGTGCATCGAGACGTATTCGATCATCGCGCCCAGGTAGGCGAGCGTCGCCTGCTGGCGGTCGCCCTCGATCAGCTCGGACATCGAGGCGGCCTCGGCGATGAGGTTCGTCTCGGGGTATTCCGACAGGAAGTAGGGCCACAGCACGGTCGCGATGTCGGCGATGCCGTCGCGGATGCCGTTGTTGGACTCGAGCAGGTTGAGCAGCGACAGCGGGTAGACCTTCACGGTCACGTCGCCGCCCGAATACTCCTCGAGCTTGTCCTTGAACTGGTTGGCCGCCTTGTCGCCCAGCGAGTTGGGCGGAGAGCCGACGGCGAAGCGCAGCTCGGTGGCGTCGGCCGGCGTTGCGGCCCCCAGCAGGCCCGACAGGGCGAACGCGCCCAGGGCCGCGGCCTTGATGGCCTGTTTCATGGTGTCTTCCTCCCTTGGTGAAACGCCCCGCCCGCTTCTTTGCGTCGGGCGGGGCGCGCGATCAGCCGATCACTGCCCGTAGGTGGACAGGTCCAGCTTCGACTGGATCTCGGTGAAGTAGAGATCGGCCAGGGCCTCCTCGCCGGCGATGTCCTTGGTCAGGCCATCCCACTTGGCGATCAGCTCCTTCATCTTGGCGACCTTGGCCTCGCCGTCGGTCAGGCCGAACTTCTCGGTGTAGTTGGCCACCGCGGTGTCGGCGTCGGACTCGGTGTGGGCGCGGCTCTTGGCCATCAGCTCGGGGCCGGCCTGCTTGACGGGGATGCCGCGCTTCTCGGCCTCGGCGACGCCGTTCTGGGACTCGCCGATGTAGACGTAGGTGATCGCCGAGGCGAGCGCCGCGCCGGCCTTCAGCAGCGCGGTCTTCTCCTCATCCGAGGCGTCGAGCCACACGTCCTTGTTCAGCACCGCGGTCGCCGAGGGGAACTGCGAGCCCGGCGCGCCGGTGGTCACGAACTCCGCCACGTCGATGAAGCCGAAGTTGAACAGCTCCGGGTTCGAGGAGGCCGAG
The DNA here is from genome assembly GCA_964013055.1 of uncultured Albimonas sp. GTDB lineage: Bacteria > Pseudomonadota > Alphaproteobacteria > Rhodobacterales > Rhodobacteraceae > Albimonas. Next base: position 4,641 of record CAXGVP010000042.1, on the reverse strand, counting down.
CAGTCCAGCACGCCCTGGTTGAGGCCCTCGAAGGTCTCGTTGATCGACATCGACACCGGGGTCGCGCCCATCGCCGAGGCCCAGCGCGCCCACCAGGCGCCGCCCGCACGGATGCGCGCGCCCTGAAGCTGCTCGAGGGTGTTGACCTCCTTGTTGCAGATCAGGTGGTAGCGGGTCGAGGAGCCGCCGCCCAGGAACACGGAGTTGTTCTTGGAGAACTCGCTCATGCACTCGGGGCAGTTGAGCATCGCCCATTCCATGTAGGCGCCGGCGTAGACGATGCCCACGCGGTCGCCGTCCTCGACCACCAGGTCGGTCAGCGCCGCGAGCTCGGTGCCGAAGTTGGACACCGGGAAATCGGACAGGAAGTAGGGCAGCAGGATCGTGGTCAGGTCCGCGATGCCGTCGCGCACGCCGGTCGTCGACTCGAGGAAGTTGAGCAGCGACAGCGGATAGACCTTGGCCGACATCTCGCCGCCGGTCTCGGCCGAGAGCACCTCGCCGAAGGTGTTGAAGCTGTTGGAGGCGTTGGTGTTCGGCGGCCAGCCGATGGCGAAGCGCAGCTCTTCGGCCGAGGCCGTGGTCGGCAGCGCGGTCGAGGCCAGCAGCGTGGCGGCGGCGCCGGCGAAACCGGCGAGCTTGGTGGTGCGTCGGGTCATGAATATCCTCCCTGTCGACGTCGTTCCGGACGGCGCGGCCGTCCGGTCTCCCCAGACCCCCTCGGGGTCCCCTGCCCCCGGCCGGCGCACTCCCGTGCCGGCCGGGGACGGTCTCTCGTCCTCCGCCGCCGCTCTCCCTGCGGAGCAGGGCCGGCGGAGACGCATGCTCACTCGGCCGCGTGGGCCTTGGTCTCGATGTAGGCGGCCTCGCTGCGGGGCGTGGGCGCCGGGATCTTGCCCTTGCGGGGACCGATGTAGCCGAAGAGATACGCGGCCACCTTGCGCATCTGGATCTCCTCGGAACCTTCCGTGATCCGGTAGCGGCGGTGGTGGCGATAGATGTGCTCGAACGGCTTGTGGCGGCTGTAGCCGATGCCCCCGTGGACCTGCATGGCGCGGTCGGCGGCCTCGCAGCACAGCCGGTTCGCGTAGTAGTTGCACATCGACACCTTGTCCGACATGGTCTTCTCGACCTCCGGATGGGGCATCTGGTCCATTTCCCACGCGGTCTTGCGGATCAGCTGGCGCAGCATCTCGGCCTGGGTCGCCAGCTCGACCAGCGGGAACTGGATCCCCTGGTTGCGCGCCAGCTCCTGCCCGAAGGGCTTGCGGTGGCGGGCGTAGCGCACCGATTCCTCGATGCAGAACACCGCCGCGCCGAGGCTGGAGGCCGCCTGGCGGATCCGGTTCTCGTGCACGAAGGCCTGGGCGAGCGCGAGGCCGTTCTCCGGCGGGCCGAACATCGCCTCCTCAGGCACCCACAGGTCGTTGATCGACAGGCGCGGGTGGTCGGTGGGCATGTTGAAGGTCCACAGGAACTCCTCGTTGCGGATGCCCTCCAGCGAGGTGTCGACCAGGAACGCGGTCAGCCCCTTGGCGTCGCCGGGATTGCCCTCGCGCCGGGTGAACAGGATCACGTGGGTCGCCTCGTGCATGCCGGTGATCCACTGCTTCTCGCCGTCGATCCGGTAGCCGGGCTTGCCGTTGCGCACCTCGGGGACCGCGCGGGTCTCCATGTGGGTGGCGTCCGAGCCGTGGCCCGCCTCGGTCAGGCCGAAGGCCAGCCGATAGGTGCCGTCCAGCACGCCGTTGATGAACTTCGCCTTCTGCTCCGGCGTGCCGAAGTCGCGCAGCATGATGATGGTGGGGAAGTTGCCCACCACCGAATGCTCGGTCTGAAGGTCGTTGAACAGGCCCAGGCCCTTCGAGGCCAGATGCTCGCGGATCACGGCCATGGCGAGGTTCGAGCCCTCGTCCCCGCCGAACTCCTTGGGCAGGCAGAAGCGGTAGAAGCCGGCCTCGTCGGCCAGTTTCTTCGCCTTGCGCATCAGCGCTTCCCACTCGGGGCGCGGCAGGCCGCCGTTGTCGAAGTCGGTGCGCGCCCACTCGCGGCGGTGGTCGAAGAACCGCTCGTTGTCGTCCTGCGCCTGCAGCGGCTTGATCTTCTCGTCGATGAACGCGTCGAGGCGCGCGATATAGTCCTGCAGGTCCTGGGGTACCGAGAAATCCATGACGTCTCCTCCGGGGGTCAGGCCTCCGCCGCGCGGGCGCGGCGGTAGGGGGCGAACCGGGGCTGGTCTACAGCCAGCTTGTCCATCGTGGTTCGCCACAGATGGTCCGCGAGTCCGGGGGTGGTCAGGTCCATCTCCCCCTCGCGCACCTTGGCGGCCAGGTCGGCCGTAAGTTCGTCCAGGTCGCCCTCGCGGCCCAGCAGGGCGGCCAGGCGCTCGCACTCGGCCTCGCGCTCGGCGGCGGCGAGGATCTGGCGGCGCACCATCTCCACCGCGTTGGCGGCGACGCGGGCGTCGAAGCTTTCGCGGGGGGGGAGGTTGGGCGCGGCCTCTTCCTTGAGGAAGCGGGCGACGGCGCCGAGCAGGTCCTCGGCGGCGGGGGATTCGCGCATCAGATCTCCCTCCCGGTCAGGTCGGCGAGCAGCAGCAGCTCGATCTCCGAGGCGCGCCGCGCGATCACGTGGCGCTCGACGGAAGGGTCGGCGCCGGCGCGGATCCAGCCGCCCATCCACTCGATGATCACGCCCCAGCGCAGGTTGCCGGCCACTTCCCACCAGCGCGCGGCGTGGCGGTCGACCCAGCCGCCGCCGGCGGCCTCGTAGGCTTCCCACAGTTCTTCGCGCGGCCCCATGCCGCCCACGGGCTGCTCGCCCCCGAAGCGCCAGGAGCCGACGCAGAGCCAGGCGAGATCGGCGTGGGGGTCGCCGACATGGCAGCCCTCCCAGTCGAGCACGGCGTTCACGCCGGTCTCGTCCATCATCAGGTTGCCGAGCCGGAAATCCCCGTGGCAGAGGCGCAGCGGCGGCGTCTCGGGCATGTTCTGGGCCAGCCAGCGCAGGGCGAGCTCGAAGACCGGGCGGTCCTGGCCGAACTCCGAATGGTCGTCGACCATCTTCCTGAGCGTGCTCTCGGCGGTGCGGGTCTCGAGCTGGATGTCGCCCGGCTCGATGGCGTGGATGGCGGCGAGGATGCTGCCGCACTGGGCGGCGAATTTCTCGCGCGCGGACTCCAGCGCGGGGGCCTTGAGGATCTTCGGGCCGATGGTCTCGCCCTCGACCCGGGTCATGATGAAGCCCTCGCCCGCCCCTTCCTCGGGGGCCAGCACATGCAGGACGCGCGGCTCGGGCACGCCGCGGGCGGCGGCGAGGCGGATCATCGCGGCCTCGGTCGCCAGCGGCAGGTCCTCCTTGCCGGGGCGGGCCTGGTCGGGGCGGCGGCGCAGGATCAGGTCGCGCGACTGGGGTCCGGTCAGACGGAAGGCCCAGGTCTCCTGGCTGGCGCCGCCCGAGAGCCGCACCAGGTCCGCGACGCCGACGGCGCCCGGGACCAGACGGGGGGCGAGGCGCGACAGCGCCTCGGCCAGCGCCTGCTCCGGCGAGGTCTCGGCCGGGGCGACGCCGCTTGCGCCGGACGCCGCGCTCACCGCGGACGGCGCGCGGTCGAGCGCGCGCCAGGGGTCGCCGAAACGGCCATGGATCTCCTCCCATCATCCGGGGCTGAACGCCCCTGTTCGTGCTTGTTTCGGCCGGACGTCGAGGTCCGGCGCGCAGACTTAACTAACCAATTAATCAGGCGCCGTAAACCCGGTTCAGGGGGCCTCGGGGCGCGGTTCGCCGCAGCGTCCGGACGGCTGGACGATTGACCAATCGCCCGCGTGGCGGGACGGTGAGCCGGGCCCGCGCGACCGGGCCGAAAGACAGGGACGAGCGGACATGACCGAGCTTTGGCAGGCCTCTGCGACCACGATCGCGGCGCGGGTGAAGGCGCGCGAGACTTCGGCGCGCGAGGAATGCGAGGCCGCGATCGCGCGGATGCAGGCGGTGAACCCCGCGATCAACGCGGTGGTGGACGAGACCGCCGAGGCGGCGCTGGCGCAGGCCGATTCCATCGACGCCGCCATCGCGCGGGGGGAGGATGCGGGGCCGCTGGCGGGCGTGCCGGTCACGGTGAAGATCAACATCGACTATGCCGGGCGGGCGACGACCAACGGGCTGAAGACGCAGGCCGACCTGATCGCGCCGCAGGACAGCCCCGTGGTCTCCAACCTGCGCGAGGCGGGGGCGGTGGTGATCGGGCGGACCAACACGCCCGCCTTCTCGCTGCGCTGGTTCTGCCGCAACTCGCTGCACGGGCAGACGCTGAACCCCCATGACGCCTCGATCACGCCGGGGGGCTCCTCGGGCGGGGCGGGGTCGGCGGTGGCGGCCGGGATCGGGGCGGCGGCGCATGGCACGGACATCGCAGGCTCCATCCGCTATCCCGCTTATGCCAATGGCGTCCATGGCTTGCGGCCCTCGACGGGGCGGGTGGCGGCGGCCAACCTCTCGGGCGCGGACCGCACCATGGGGGCGCAGCTGACGGCGGTCTCGGGGCCGCTGGCGCGCTCGATCTCCGATCTGCGGCTGGGACTGGCGGCGATGGCGAAGGGCGACCTGCGCGACCCCTGGCACATGCCGGTGCCGCTGGAGGGG
>CAXGVP010000041.1:0-12027 GCA_964013055.1 uncultured Albimonas sp. | reverse complement strand
CGAGGGATCCAGGGCGCGCGCGGGGGGCGGGCGTCGGGGAGAGGCCCCGGGTCATGCCCGGGGCGGCCCTTGGGATGGGCGGTGCGCCGGGGGGGCAGGCGCGGGCGCCTGGGGCGGGCCGGCGTCCGGGCGCGCGGAGGTCAGGCCTCGGCGGGCGTGGGGGCGGGGCGGCGCCAGCGGGCGGGGCCCTCGCGGTGGACCGAGGCGCCGGCGGCGTCGACGGCGACCGTGACGGGCATGTCCTCGACCACGAACTCGCGGATCGCCTCCATGCCGAGGTCCTCCCAGGCGAGCAGGCGGGCCTCGCGCACCGCTTTCGCCACCAGCACCGCGGCGCCGCCGACGGCGACGAGGTAGCTCGCGCCGTGGCGGGCGATGGAGTCGATGGTCGCCGCCCCGCGCTCGGCCTTGCCGATCATCGCCAGCACGCCCTGGTCCAGGATGATGTCCGTAAAGCCGTCCATGCGGGTGGCGGTGGTGGGGCCGGCGGGGCCCACCACCTCGTCGCCCACCGGATCCACGGGGCCGACGTAGTAGATGGCCCGGCCCTGCAGGGAGACCGGCAGCGCCTCGCCGCGGGCCAGCGTCTCGGCGATGCGCTTGTGGGCGGCGTCGCGGCCCGTCAGCAGGCGGCCGGAAAGGAGGAGCGTCTCGCCGATCTTCCAGCCCGCGACCTCCGCCCGGGTCAGCGTGTCGAGGTTCACCCGGCGCGGCGCGTCGGCGCCGGTGGCCACCGTGGTGATCTCGGGGAAGGCGGACAACGGCGGGGGCGCGAGGTGCACCGGCCCCTCGCCGGTCAGGGTCAGGTGGGCGTGGCGGTTGGCGGCGCATTGCGGGATCAGCGCCACGGGCTTGGAGGCGGCGTGGGTGGGATAGGTCGCCACCTTCACGTCCACCACCGTCGCCAGCCCGCCGAGGCCCTGGGCGCCGATGCCCAGCCCGTTGATGCGGTGGTAGAGGTCGAGGCGCATCTCCTCGATCCGGCTCGACGGCCCCTCCTTAAGCAACCGGCCCATGTCGATGGGGTCGAGCGCGGCCCGCTTGCCCAGCAGCATCGCCTTCTCGGCGCTGCCGCCGACGCCGATCGAGATCACCCCCGGCGGGCACCAGCCGGCGCCGAGGCCGGCCACCGTCTCGACCACCCAGTCCTCGACCGAGGCGGCGGGGTTGAGCACGGTGAAGCGGGCCTTGTTCTCGGACCCGCCGCCCTTGGCGGCGACGATCAGCTCCAGCGTCTCGCCGGCGACCAGTTCGACGTGGGTGACGGCGGGGGTGTTGTCGCGGGTGTTGGCGCGGTCGAACAGCGGATCGCGCACCATCGAGGCGCGCAGGGGATTGCCGGCGTCGAGATAGGCGAGCCGGGTCGCCTCGTTGATCAGCTGATCCAGCGGCCGGTCGCCGCCGATGCGGGCGCCCTGGCCCAGCTTCGCGAAGACCGTGACCATGCCGGTGTCCTGGCAGATCGGGCGGCGGCCGATGGCGGCGAGGCGCGCGCTCTCCAGGATCTGGCCGATGGCGTTCTTCGCGGGGACGCTCTCCTCGGCATGCCAGGCCTCCACCAGCCGCTCGAGGTAATCGGGGGCGTGGTAGATCGAGATGTATTGCAGCGCGGAGCGGACGCTTTCCACGATGTCGTCGGGGCGGATCAGGGTCATCGGTTCGGTCCTGGCGAGCGGCTGGGAGGGGCGCTCCCTCTGTGCACGCGATCCCCCCGCCGCGGCAACCGCTGCGGGCCTCAGGCCGGGGGGGCGGTCGAGTCGCGCACCACCAGCTCGACCTCGACCAGGCCCTCGATCCCCTCTCCGGTTCCGCCGCCGATCAGGTCCAGCAGCAAGCCGGCCGCGCGCTCTCCGATCAGGGTGCGGGGCTGGCGGATGGTGGTGAGGGCGGGGGAGAGGTGGGCGCAGACCTCGATGTTGTCGAAGCCCACCACCGAGATGTCCCGCGGCGCCTGCGCCCCGATCCGGCGCAGGGCGCCGAGGAAGCCCACCGCCATCTCGTCCGAGGCGAAGAACAGCGCCGTGGGACGGTCGTCGGCCGCGGCCCACCGCTCGGCCGCCAGCGCCCCGCTGTCCATCGAGAAGTCGCCCTCGAAGACCCAGGCGTCGAGGGCGGGGAGGCCGCGGCGCGCCATCGCCTCGCGCCAGCCGGCCTTGCGGGTGCGCGCCAGCACGTTGGTCCGCGGGCCCGTGACATGGCCGATGCGGCGGTGGCCGAGCGCGGCCAGATGCGCCACCGCCAGCTCCGCGCCATGGGCGTTGTCGACCCGGATCGAGGGCAGGTCGGCGGCCAGCCACTCGCAGGCCGCGACCACCGGCGGGCGGCCGGGCACGTCGAGCGCCGCCGGCGACAGCCCCCCGTCGAACAGCACCAGCCCGTCGGCCATGCCCGAGGCGAGATAGCGCCGGAGCCTCTCGTCCGGGTCCGGCCCCATCTGGGTGTCGGCGATCAACAGCCCGTAGTTGCGCGCGCTGAGCACCGCGGACATCCCCGCGAGGATCTGGCTGAAGAACGGGTTGGCGAGGTTCGGGGCCAGCGCGATCACGCTTCCCGTCCGCTGCCGGCGCAGGTTCCGCGCCAGGTGGTTCACCTGGTAGCCGGTCTTCTGCACCGCCCTGAGCACCGCCTGACGCGTGGGCTTCGCCACCACCGAGGGCCGGGAGAGCGTGCGGCTGACGGTGGCCGTCGAGACGCCGGCCTCGCGCGCGACGTCCTGGATCGTGACCGGTCTTCCGTTCATCCGCGCCTGTGGGCCTCCCATGGTTCGCGGCCAATCTGGCCCGCGCAAAGGGGGTTGTAAACGATTTCATCCTCTGCAAGCTTCCGTGCAAACGATTGCAGCCGCCGATTCCAACCGGAGGCGCGGCGCAGGGAGGCGCATGTGAAGACCATCCAGGGCCCCGGCCTGTTCCTGGCGCAGTTCGCCGGCGACCAGGCGCCGTTCGACGACTGGCAGGGGATCACCCGCTGGGCGGCCGGGTGCGGCTATGCCGGCGTGCAGGTCCCCTCGGGCGAGGGCCGCTTCCTGGATCTGGCGAAGGCCGCCGCTTCAAGGGACTATTGCGACGAGATCGCCGGCCAGGCCGCCGAGGCGGGCGTCGCGATCACCGAGCTTTCGGCCCATATCCAGGGCCAGCTGGTCGCCGTGCATCCCGCCTACGACCTCGCCTTCGACGGCTTCGCGCCTGTCTCTGTCCGCGGGAATCCCAAGGCCCGGCAGGCGTGGGCGGTGGAGCAGGTGAAGCTGACCCTTCAGGCCTCGCGCAACTTCGGCCTGGACCGGATCGCCGCGTTCTCGGGCGCGCTGGCCTGGCCCTACCTCTACCCCTGGCCGCAGCGCCCCGCCGGCCTGGTCGAGGCCGCCTTCGACGAGCTCGCCGCCCGCTGGCGCCCGATCCTGGATCTGGCGGACGAGCTCGGCCAGGACGTCTGCTACGAGATCCACCCCGGCGAGGACCTGCACGACGGCGCCAGCTTCGAGATGTTTCTGGATCGCGTCGACCAGCACCCCCGCGCGAAAATGCTCTACGATCCCAGCCACTACGTCCTGCAGTGCCTGGATTACGTGGCCCATCTCGACGACTACGCCGAGCGGATCCGGATGTTCCACGTCAAGGACGCCGAGTTCAATCCGACCGGCCGCCAGGGCGTCTACGGCGGCTTCCAGAGCTGGGTCGACCGCGCCGGCCGTTTCCGCTCTCCCGGCGACGGGCAGGTGGATTTCGGGGCGATCTTCGCCAAGCTCGCCGCGATGGATTTCGACGGCTGGGCGGTGGTCGAGTGGGAATGCTGCCTCAAGCACCCCGAGGACGGCGCCCGCGAAGGCGCCCAGTTCGTGCGCGACCACATCATCCGCGTCACCGACCGCGCCTTCGACGATTTCGCCGACGGCGGCGCGGACGCGGCCGCCAACCGCAAGATGCTGGGGCTGGACCGATGAGCCGTTTCGCCGGCCGCACGGGCCCCATCCGCCTGGGCATGGTTGGCGGCGGCAGGGACGCCTTCATCGGCGCGGTGCACCGCATCGCCTCGCGCATGGACGGGGAATTCGAGCTGGTCGCCGGCGCCCTCTCCTCGACGCCGGAGCGGGCGCAGGAAAGCGGCGCGGCGCTGGGCCTTTCGCCGGATCGGGTCTACGACGACTTCGAGGCGATGGCCAAGCGCGAGGCGCGGCTGAAGGACGGGATCGAGGCGGTGGCGATCGTCACCCCCAACCACCTGCACTTCGCCCCCGCCCGCGCCTTCCTGCGCCGCGGCATCCACGTGATCTGCGACAAGCCGATGACGGCCACCGCCGCCGAGGCGAAGAAGCTGGCGGCCGAGGTGGAGACATCCGAGGCCCTCTTCGTCCTCACCCACAATTATTCCGGCTACCCGATGCTGCGGCAGGCCCGCGCCATGGTGGCCGAGGGCTTCCTCGGCCGCCTGCGCGGCGTGCAGGTCGAATACGTCCAGGACTGGCTGGCGAGCGCGGTGGAGACGCAGGGCTCCAAGCAGGCGGAGTGGCGCACCGATCCCGCCCGCTCCGGCGCCGGCGGGGCGCTGGGCGACATCGGCACCCACGCCTTCCACCTCGCCGGTTTCGTGGCGGGGGAGCGGCCCGAGGCGGTCGCCTGCGACCTGACCTCCTTCGTGGACGGCCGGAAGCTCGACGACGACGCGCGGGTGATGATGCGCTACGCCTCCGGCGCCAAGGGGGGCCTCTGGTGCAGCCAGGTCGCGCCGGGGAACGAGAACCGCCTGACGCTCCGCCTCTACGGCGACAAGGGCGGGCTGGAGTGGTCCCACGAGGCGCCCGAGCAGCTGATCGCCACGCCGCTGGGCGAGGCCCCGCGCCTGATGACCCGCGCCACCTCCGGCCCCGCCGCCACCGACCTGCAGCGCGTGCCGCCGGGCCACCCGGAGGGCTACCTCGAGGCCTTCGCCAACCTCTACCGCGAGGCCGCCGCAGCGATCCGGGCGAAGCGCGAGGGCGAGGCGCCCGCGGGCCTGCTCCCCACCGTCGCCGACGGCCTGGCGGGCGTGCGCTTCGTCGAGGCCTGCGTCGCCTCGGCCGCGCGCGACGGCAAGTGGACGCGGCTGCCATGAGCGGCGCCCCGATCCTCGCGGCCCGCGGCGTCTCGCGCCTCTTCGGCCCCAACCAGGTGCTGTTCGACGTCGATTTCGAGCTGCATCCGGGCGAGGTCCACGCCCTGATCGGCGAGAACGGGGCCGGCAAGTCCACCCTGATGAAGATCCTGGGCGGCTACCTCGCCCCCTCGATGGGCGGGCTGGAGGTGGATGGCGCGCCGGCCGCCTTCGCCTCCCACCGCGAGGCGGAGGCGGCGGGCGTCGTCCTGATCCACCAGGAATTCAACCTCGCCATGCCGCTCTCGGTCGAGGAGAACATGTTCCTCGGCCGCGAATGGAAGCGCGGGCCGTTCCTGCGCTCGAGCGACATGCAGGCCGAATGCCGCCGCCTGCTGGCGCGGCTCGACTGCGAGGTGAACCCCCGGCTGCGCTGCCAGGACCTCTCGGTGCCCGAGCGGCAGATGGTCGAGATCGCCAAGGCGCTCGGCCAGAACGCCCGGGTGCTGATCATGGACGAGCCCACCGCAGTCCTGACCGCCCGCGAGACCGACGTGCTGCTGGAGCAGATCGAGCGGCTGCGGGCGGAGGGGACCGCGATCCTCTACACCTCCCACAAGCTGGGCGAGGTGGCGCGCATCGCCGACCGGGTGACGGTCCTGCGCGACGGCCACCGCGTCGCCTGCCGCGAGGCGCAAGGCTTCAGCGAACACGCCATGGCCGAGGCCATGGTGGGGCGCGAGCTCTCCAACCTCTTCCCCCCCAAGGCGGTCCCGTCCGACGAGATCGTCCTGGAGGTCCGCGGCCTGACCGTGCCGGGTCACGCCGCGGACGCTTCCTTCCGCCTGCGCCGCGGCGAGGTGCTGGGGTTTGCAGGCCTCGTCGGCGCCGGGCGCACGGAGCTGATGGAGGGCGTCGCCGGTTTCCGTCCCGCGACGGGCGAGATCGAGGTCTTCGGCAAGACGATCAGGATCGGCGACCCCCGCGCCACCCGCGAGGCCGGCCTCGTCTACCTGACCGAGGACCGCAAGGAGAAGGGCCTGCTTCTGGGCTTCCCGCTGAGCCAGAACCTGACCCTGCTGGCGCTGGACGACTTCACCCGCGGCGGCGTGCGTATCGACAAGAAAGCCGAGGCGCTGGCGCTGGCGCGCGCGGTGGAGGAATACGACATCGCCGCGCGGGACCTGAGCATGACCGCCGGCGGCCTCTCGGGCGGGAACCAGCAGAAGCTGCTGATCGCCAAGACCCTGCTGGCCGAGCCCGGGATCGTCATCATCGACGAGCCCACCCGCGGCGTCGACATCGGCGCCAAGTCCCAGATCTACGCCTTCATCGCAGCGCTGGCCGCGGCGGGGAAGAGCGTGATCGTCGTCTCCTCCGAGCTGCCTGAGGTCATCGGGCTCGCCGACCGGGTCGTGGTGATGCACCGCGGCCGGATCGCCGGCGAGGTGGAGGGAGAGGCGATCTCCGAATCCGCGATCCTGCGCCTGGCGATGGGCCTGGACGAGAAGGAGCCCGAGCCCGCATGACCGCTGCCGCAACGGATACGCCCCGGCCCCGCCGCCGCATCAACCTGCACGTCCTGGGGCCGCTGCTGGCGCTGGCGGCGCTGATCGCGCTGGGCGCCTTCCTCAACGACAACTTCCTGTCGGCGGGCAACGTGCAGAACGTGCTCGCCCGCTCGGCCTTCATCGGGATCATCGCGGTGGGCATGACCTTCGTGATCACGGCGGGGGGCATCGACCTCTCGGTCGGGTCGATGGCGGCGTTCACGGCCGGGGTCACCATCCTCGCCATGAACGCGATGGTCGAGCCGCTGGGGGTCTCGGTCTTCACCATCGTGCTGGGGATGCTCGTCGCCCTGCTGACGGGGCTTGCGGCGGGAATGGTCAACGGGGCGCTGGTGGCGCGCGTGCGGATCGAGCCCTTCATCGTCACGCTGGGCGCGATGGGCGTCTACCGCTCGTTGACCACCTGGCTGGCGGACGGGGGCACGCTGTCGCTGAACTTCGAGCTGCGCTCGCTCTACCGGCCCGTCTACTACGACGGACCCTTCGGGATCAGCTGGCCGATCCTGGTCTTCGCGCTGGTGGCGATCCTGGGGGAGCTGGCGATGCGCTCGGCCCCCTTCGGGCGCCACTGCGCGGCCATCGGCGCGAACGAGCAGGTGGCCCGCTACTCCGCCGTGCGCGTGGACCGGGTGCGCATGGCGACCTACGCCCTGCTGGGGCTGCTGGTGGGGGTGGCGACGATCATGTACGTGCCGCGCCTCGGCTCCGCCTCCGGCTCCACCGGCGTGCTGTGGGAGCTGGAGGCGATCGCGGCGGTGATCATCGGCGGCACGGTGCTCAAGGGCGGCTTCGGCCGGGTCTGGGGCGCGGTGGTGGGCGTCCTGATCCTGAGCCTGATCGACAACATCCTGAACCTCGCCTCGATCGTCAGCCCGTATCTCAACGGCGCGATCCAGGGCGTGATCGTCATTCTCGCCGTCGTGCTGCAGCGGGAGAGGAAGGCCGAGGACTGATCGGCCGAAACGGCAAGCCGGGGCAGGGCCCCGGGGAAAGCAAACGGGAGGACTTCGCAATGAACCGCAGGGATATCTTCAAGGGCGCCGCGCTGGGCGCCGCGCTGAGCCTCGGCGCCGCCGCCACCCCGGCGATGGCGCAGGAGGAATACACCATCGGCGTCGCCATCCCCTCGGCGACCCATGGCTTCATGGGCGGCCTGAACTTCCACGCCCGCGAGGCGATCAAGCGGCTGGAGGAGACCTACCCCCAGCTCAGCTTCGTGCTGGCCACCTCGGGCGACGCCGGCAAGATGGTCAACGACATCGAGGACATGGTCGCCACCCGCGGCATCGACGCGCTGGTGGTGCTGCCCTTCGAATCCGAGCCGCTGACCTCGCCCGTGCAGGCGGTCAAGGAGCAGGGGATCTGGGTGACCGTCGTCGACCGCGGCCTGTCCGTGCCGGGCATCGAGGACCTCTACGTCGCCGGCGACAACACCGGTTTCGGCCGCGTGGCGGGCGAATACTTCGCCGAAAACCTGGGCGAGGGCGACAACGTCGTGGTCCTGCGCGGCATCCCCACCACGCTCGACAACGAGCGGGTCGACGCCTTCACCGCGGCCATCGAGGGCTCCGGCATCAACGTGCTGGACATGCAGCACGGCAACTGGAACCGCGACGACGCCTTCAACGTGATGCAGGACTTCCTGTCGAAGTACGAGGACATCGACGCGGTCTGGGCGGCCGACGACGACATGGCCATCGGCGTGCTGGAGGCGATCTCCCAGGCCGGCCGCGACGGCGAGATGTGGGTGGTCGGCGGCGCCGGCATGAAGGAGATCGTGAAGCGGATCATGGACGGCGACCCGATGCTGCCCGTGAACGTGACCTACCCGCCCGCGCAGATCGCGACCGCGATCGAGCTGACCGCGCTGGGCCTGGTCTCGGCCACCCCGGTCTCGGGCCGGTTCATCATCGGCTCGCAGCGGATCACGCCCGAGAACGCCGAGCAGTTCTACTTCCCCGACAGCCCGTTCTGATCCGGGCGCGGAGCGCAGACGAGGAAGGGGCCCCGCGGGGCCCCTTTCGCATTCCGCCGCGCTCACATGTCGTCGGCCAGTTCCCCGCCGGCGATGGTGCCGATCACCGCGCCCGCCCCGGTCGCCACGATCCGGCCCGAGCCGCCGCCGAACAGCGAGCCGACGGCCGCGCCGGTGACGCCGCCGATCACCTGCCCCTGGGTGCGCTTGTCGATCGGCACGCCCGAGCAGCCGGCCAGCGCCGCGAGCGCCAGCGCCGCCGCGGCGACGCGCGCAGAAGCTCCAACACGGGTCATTCCAGTCCCTCCAGGTAGGCGTTGATCTCGGCCATGGTCACCATCCCGTCGTGGGAGGCGTCGGCGTCGAAGAAGCGGACCATGCGGTCGCCCACGGCCTCGCCGAGCGACAGCATCCCGTCCCCGTCGCGGTCGGCGGCGGCGAAGGCGGCGGCGTCGACGCCGTCGATCTCGGACGCGGTCAGCATCCGGTCGCCGTCCGCATCCAGGTCGGCGAAGCGATGGACGACGGTCGCGACATACTCGTCCACGTTCAGCATCCCGTCGCCGTTGGCGTCCATCGCGGCGAAGGCGGTCTCGACCTCGGCCGCGGCCGCGAGTCCCGGCGGCGCCAGCAGGGCCAGCGCGGCGGCGAAGCCAATGAACTCTCTGCGCATGATCAACCTCCTCTGGGTCCGGGCAGAGGATCGGACTCCCCTGAGGCGAAAACAATCGAATTGCGCGCAATGCCGGTGGGCGAGGGGCGCAGAGGTCGATATGTCTGGACATGACCTCCGGCGCCGATGCCGAGAGGTCCGGATCGAGCGCAGGGGAACGGACGGATGGAGCTTCGCGGACGGGTGATCTGGATCACGGGGGCGGCCAGCGGCATCGGCGCGGCCTGCGCCGAGTCGCTGGCCGGGGCCGGCGCGCGGCTGGCGCTGAGCGACCGCGACGCGCCGGCGCTGGCGGCCCGCGCGGAGGCCCTGCGCGCGCAGGGGGCCGAGGCGCTGGCCCTGCCCTGCGACGTGACCGACCCCGCCGCCTGCGCCGCGGCCGTGGCCGAGGCGGAGGCCCGGCTGGGTCCGGTCGAGGCGCTGGCCGCCGCCGCCGGCATCAACATCCGCCGCCGGGCGCTGGCCGAGCTGGACCCGGCCGAGGCCGCGCAGGTGATGAACGTCAACGCCAACGGCGTGATCAATGCGGCGCTGGCGGTCCTGCCCGGGATGCGGGCGCGGGGCGGCGGTGCGCTGGCGGTGATCTGCTCCTGGGCCGGGCGGCATGTGCAGCCGTTCACGGGGGCGGCCTACAACGCCTCGAAACAGGCGGTCTCGGCCTTTTGCCACACGCTGAACATGGAGGAGGGGGCCAACGGCGTGCGCGCCTGCGCGATCATGCCGGGCGAGGTCTCGACGCCCCTGCTGGCCGCCAAGGACGACGCGCCCAGCCCGGGGATGCGCTCGCGCATGCTGCAGCCCGAGGACGTGGCCCGCGCCGTGCGCTTCGCGCTGGAGGCGCCGGCCCATGTCTGCGTGAACGAGATCCTGGTCTCGCCGACCTGGAACCGCCTCTACGTGCCTCCCGAAAAGCAGGCCGCCCGGGCCGAGGAGGACCGGGCGGCGGGACTTGGCTGAGCGCTCGGGAGCGCGTGGTCAGAAGCGCACGCCCACGCCCAGGCCCACGATCAGCGGATTGATGTCCACCGAGCCGCGGATCGGGGCGGCGGAGTTCTTGTTGATCGTCCAGTCGGTGTTGAGGAAGATGTATTTGACGTCGGCGTTGAGGTAGACGCCGTCCGCAATCTCGTAATCCAGCCCCGCCTGCAGCGCGAAGCCGAAGGCGTTGTCGTAGTCGATCGAGGCGAACTGGCCGGGATTGGCGTCGTAGAACATCGTGTAGTTCACGCCGGCGCCGACATAGGGCTTGAGGCGGCCCAGCGTCTCGGAGCCGGTCCATTCCTCCAGCTGGGTCACATGATACTGCACCGTCAGCGTCGGCGGCAGCAGCCAGACCGAGCCGATGTCCGCGCCCGCCAGCGTGCCGCGCCCGGCGACGTCGTGGTTGGTGGTGGCCAGGATCAGCTCGGCCGCGATGTTGGGCGTGAAGAAATAGGAGATGTCCAGCTCGGGCACATAGTCGGGGTCGATGTTCGCGTCGGCCCCGGGGATGCCCAGGGCGGTGAGGTCCTCGTTGGCGAAGACGCCCAGGCCGCGGACGCGCACCAGCCAGTCGCCGCCGGAGGAGAGGTCGAGCAGCGGCTCGGCCACGGCCGGGGTGGCGAGGAGGAGGGCGGCCGCGGCGGCGGCGATCGTGTTCTTGCGGGCCATGTCGGCGCTCCGGTCGTTCGGCTCGGCGCAGGGATGCGCCGTCCCCGCCCCTGTCGCGCCGCCGGGCGCTCAACACTTTGATGCGGATCAAGATTTCAACTGAAACCGCGGGCGGCTGGGTTGCGCTGCACGCAGGTCTCGCGCCGCGCGCCGCGTCATCCGGCGCGGGGGCGCTTCGTCCTCGCGCCCGGGCGCAGGGCGCCCTAGGGTTCGCCGAACGACCATGAAGAGAGGGAGGACGAGATGGGCGCGCTGGAGGGCAAGACCGCCTGGGTGACGGGCGCGGGCGGCGGCATCGGCGAGGCCTCGGCCAAGGCGCTGGCCGGATCGGGGGCGCGGGTGATCCTGACCGGGCGCCGGCAGGCCGAGCTCGACCGGGTGGCCGCCGAGATCGAGGCGGCCGGGGGGCTGGCGGAGGTGGCGCCGCTGGACGTCTCCGACGCCGCCGCCTGCGCGGCCGCCGCCCGCTCGATCGAGGCGGAGTTCGGGACGGTGGACATCCTGGTGGCCAACGCGGGCGTGAACGTGCCCAAGCGGCACTCGGGCGAGATCTCGGCCGAGGACTTCCGCATGGTGGTCGACGTGAACCTGACCGGGGTGATGAACTGCACGATCCCGGTGATGGCGCAGATGCGCGCGGCCGGCGGCGGGCTGATCATCATGGTCTCGAGCTGGGCGGGGCGGCACGCGTCGAAGATCACCGGGCCGGCCTACAACGCCTCCAAGCACGGGGTGGTGGCGCTGAGCCACTCGATCAACATGGAGGAGGGGGCCAACGGCATCCGCTCCTGCGTGATCATGCCGGGCGAGGTGAACACCCCGATCATGGAGAAGCGGCCCGTGCCGCCGTCGGAGGCGGTGCGCGCGCGGATGCTGCAGTCCGAGGACCTGGGCCGGGCGGTGCAGTTCGTGGCCGAATCCCCGGCGCATGTGTGCATCAACGAGATCCTGATCTCGCCGACCTGGAACCGCACGTTCCTGCCTCCGGAGCTTCAGAACGAGCCCAACGGCTGAGCCCGGCCGCGACCGTGCCCAACGGTGCGCCGCCGCCCGCCCCGGGCGTGCCCCGGGCTTGACCCGGGGCCTCTCGC
>CAXGVP010000040.1:0-12223 GCA_964013055.1 uncultured Albimonas sp. | reverse complement strand
CGCGGCGGCGGCGGCCTCGACGGCGGCGTCGACCTCCTGCGGGCCGGAGGCGGCGGCCATGCCCAGCGGGGTCAGGTGGGCGGGCTCGGTCACCTCCATCCCCGCGGGGGCCTCGACGAGGGCGCCGGCGATCAGGTTGCGGCGCTCCAGCGCCGAGAGCCAGGCCAGCGCCGCGGCGTCGGGGGCCTGGGCGAGCTCTTCAGGGGCGGCGTCGAGGGGGGAGAAGGGCTTGTTCATCGGGGTCGTCCGTTCGGAAGCGCAGGGGGGCGGGCGCGCGGAGAGAGCGCGGTCGCCAGGGGCGGCCGCGGGGAGAGGCCCCGGCCCTCCTGGGAGGGCCGGGTCAGCGATGTGCGGGGGGAGCCGCGATCAGAGGGTCGCGGCGATCTCGGCGATGGCGGCGTCGACGGCGTCGGCGATCGCGTCGATGTCGGCCGCGGTGGCGATCAGAGCGGGCGACAGGCACAGCGTGTTGTTCAGGCCGGGGAGCGAGCGGTTGGTCATGCCGATCATCACCCCGCGGGCGCCGGTCGCGGCGACCACCTTGGCGACGATCTTCTCGTCCAGCGGCTCCTTGGTCTCGCGGTCGGCGACCAGCTCGACGCCCTGGAACAGGCCGAGGCCGCGGACGTCGCCGACGATGGCGTATTTCGCCTTCATCTCCTCGAGCCGGGCCATCAGCTGCGCGCCGCGGGCCTTCACGTTCGCGAGCAGGTTCTCCTCCTCGAGGATCGCCATGTTCTCCAGCGCCGCAGCCGGGCCGGCGGTGCAGCCGCCGAAGGTGGAGATGTCGCGGAAGTAGCCCAGCGGGTCCGAGGCGTCGTCCTTGAACATGTCGAAGACGCGCTCGGTGGTCACCGTGCAGGAGATCGCCGCGTAGCCCGAGGCCACGCCCTTGGCCATGGTCACGATGTCGGGCTTCACGCCGAAGTTCTGGTAGCCGAACCACTCGCCGGTGCGGCCCATGCCGCAGACGACCTCGTCGATGTGGAGCAGGATGTCGTACCTGGTGCAGATCTCCTGCACGCGCTCCCAGTAGCCCTCGGGAGGGGTGATGACGCCGCCGCCGGCGGTGATCGGCTCCAGCACCAGGCCGCCCACGGTCTCGGGGCCCTCGCGCAGGATGACCTCTTCAATGGCGTCGGCGGCGCGGCGGCCGTAGTCCTCGACGTCCCACTGCGCCCGGTATTCCAGGCAGTGGGGGACCTGCACGAAGCCCTCGGGGAACGGGCCGTAGTGGGCGGCGCGCTCGGGCTGGCCGCCGGAGGCCAGCGCGGCAATGGTGGTGCCGTGGTAGTCGCGCTCGCGGAACAGGATCTTGTACTTCTTGCCGCCGTATTTCTTGTGCGCGATCTGGCGGATCATCTTGTAGGCCTTCTCGTTGGCCTCGGATCCGGAGTTCGAGTAGTAGACGCGGCTCATGCCCGGCATCTTCGAGATCAGCTTCTGCGCGAACAGCGCGGCGGGGATCGAGCCGGCGGCGCCGGCGAAGTAGTTCATCTTCACCAGCTGGTCGCGCACGGCGTTCGCGATGCGCTCGCGGCCGTAGCCGACGTTGACGGTCCACACGCCGCCGGAGACGGCGTCGATCATCTCGCGGCCGGTGGCGTCCCAGACGCGCAGGCCCTTGCCCTCGACGATGATCTTGGGGTCGACCGTCTCGAACATCGCGTGCTGGACCAGGTGGTGCCAGACGTTGGCCTTGTCGGCGGCGATGACGTCGGAGAGGTCGTTGGGATTGGCGGCGACGTTCATATCGGAACTCCTTGCATCCCCGGACAGGCGGCGGATGGATCATGCCGGCTTAGCAGCGCCGGGGGGTGGGGGCATAGGTCCAGGCTGCGGCCAGCGTAGGACCAGTTGGCGTCATCCCTCCAGAGGGAAATGGCAGGCGACCTTCGTGCCCTCGATGGGGCGGAGCATCGGCTTCTCGTCCTTGCAGCGGGCCTGCGCGCGCGGGCAGCGGCCGGCGAAGGCGCAGCCCTTGGGCAGGTTCATCGGCGAGGGCGGATCGCCCTTCACCGCGCCGGCCCGCGAATAGCCGGCCGACTTGCGCCGCGCGAGCGAGGGGGCCGCGTCCAGCAGCGCCGCGGTGTAGGGGTGGCGCGGGGTGGCGAAGAGGGTGGGGCGGTCGGCGTATTCGACGATCTCGCCCAGGTACATCACCGCGATGTCGTCGCAGATGAACTGCACCACGCCCAGGTCGTGGGAGATGAAGAGATACGACAGCCCGAACTGGTCCTGCAGCCGGCGCAGCAGGTTCAGCACCTGCGCCTGGATCGCCACGTCCAGCGCCGAGACCGGCTCGTCGCAGACGATCAGCTTGGGGTTGGTCGCCAGCGCCCGGGCGATGGAGATCCGCTGGCGCTGGCCGCCGGAGAACTGGTGGGGGAACAGCGACAGCTGGTCGGGGCGCAGGCCGACGAGGGAGAACAGCTCGCGCACCCGGTCGGCGCGGTCGGCCTTCTCGCCCACGTCCATCAGGTCGAGCGGCTCGCGCACGATGGCGCCGACCCGGTCGCGGGGGTTGAGCGAGGAATAGGGGTCCTGGAAGATCACCTGCATGTCGCGGCGCTGCTTTCGCAGGGCCTCGGGACCCATCTTCAGGACGTCGCGGCCCTCGAACATCACGGCGCCGTCGTGGGCCTCGGTCAGGCGGACGGCGGCCATGGCGGTGGTGGTCTTGCCCGAGCCGCTCTCGCCCACGATGCCCAGGGTGCGGCCGGCGTGGACCTTGAAGTTCACGCCGCGCACGGCGTGGAGGTAGTCGCGCTCGGCGAAGGGCGACTTCCTGGGCATCGGGAAGCGGACCGAGAGGCCGACGGCCTCCAGCAGGGGCTGCTCCGCGATGGGGGAGGCGGAACCGGGGATCGCGCCGGGGTGTCCGTCGAAACTCATGCGGCGATCTCCTTCTCGGCGGCGTGGCAGGCGACCGCGTGGCCATGAGACATGCCGTGGGGGTCGAGCGGCGGGCGCTCGGTGCGGCAGCGGTCGTGGACCAGGGGGCAGCGGTCGGCGAAGGCGCAGCCGGCGCCCAGCAGGTGCAGGGGGGGGACGACGCCGGGGATCTCGGCGAGCGGGGGGAGCCGCTCGGCCGAGGCGGCGGCGCGGCCCAGCGCCGGGATGCAGCCGATCAGGCCGGCGGTGTAGGGGTGGCGGGGGTCGTCGAGGATGTCGTCGGCGCGGCCCTGCTCGATGACGCGGCCGGCGTACATGACGGCGACGCGGTCGGCCATTTCGGCGATGGCGCCCATGTCGTGGGTGATCATCACGATGGCCACGCCGAACTTCTGCTGGATGTCGCGCATCAGGTCGAAGATCTGGGCCTGCACGGTGACGTCGAGGGCGGTCGTCGGCTCGTCCGCGATCAGCACCTTGGGCCGGCAGGAGAGCGCCATGGCGATCATCACCCGCTGGCGCATGCCGCCCGACATCTCGTGCGGGTAGGAGGAGGCCCGGCGGCGCGGCTCGGGGATGCCGACGACGCGCAGGAGCTCGACCGCCTCCTCCCAGGCCTCCTTCTTGGTGACGTCCTGGTGGAGCAGGATCGCCTCGGCGATCTGGTCGCCCGCGGTGAACACGGGGTTCAGCGAGGTCATCGGCTCCTGGAAGATCATCGAGATGTCGCGGCCGCGGAGCTGGCGCATCCGCTTGGGGCTGGCGCGGGTGATGTCCTCGCCCTCGAAGACGATCTGACCGCCGGTGAGGTGGCCGGGAGGGTTCGGGATCAGGCCCATCATCGCCAGCGCCGTGATGGACTTGCCGCAGCCGGACTCGCCGACGATGCCGAGGGTTTCGCCGGGCATCACGTCGAGGCTGATGCCGGCGAGGGCGGTGACGCGGCCGTGGCGGGTGTCGAACTCGACCTTCAGGTCGCGGACGGAAAGCAGGGGATCCGACATGGCGCTCACCTCGACCGGAGTTTCGGGTTGAAGGCGTCGTTCAGGCCGTCGCCGATCAGGGAGATGGCGAAGACGGTCAGGAAGATCGCGACGCCGGGGATGGTGACGGGCCACCAGGCCTCGAGCAGGTAGCCGCGGTTCTGGCCGATCATCAGGCCCCAGGACATGGTGTTGGGGTCGCCCAGGCCGAGGAACGACAGGCCCGCCTCGAACAGGATCGCGGTGCCGACCGTGAGGGTCGCCGAGACGATCAGCGGCGGCAGGGCGTTGGGCAGCACCACGCGGAAGATGATCCGGCTGTTCTTCGCCCCGATCGAGCGGGCGGCGGAGACGTACTCCAGCTCTCGGATGCGCAGGAACTCGGCGCGGGTCAGGCGGGCGGTCTGGGGCCAGCTCACCACGCCGATGGCGATGGCGATGGTGGCGAGGGACGGCGAGAACAGCGTCACCAGCACCATGGCGAACAGGAGGGCGGGCAGGACCTGGAAGAACTCGGTCACGCGCATCAGCACGTCGTCGACCCAGCCGCCGAAATAGCCCGAGAGCGCGCCGACCACGATGCCGATGCCCACCGTCAGCAGGGCCGCGGCGGCGCCGACGGCGAGCGTCGGCCAGCCCCCGGTCAGCAGCCCCGCGAGGATGTCGCGGCCGAGGTAGTCGGTGCCCAGCAGGGCGTATTCCGGCTCCTCGAACGGGGCGGTCATCGGGGCCCAGACGATCTCGTAGGGGTCCACGTCGATGAAGAACGTGCCGTAGAGCAGGCCGATCAGGATCAGCGACAGGATCGCCGTGCCGACCAGCGCGGGGCGGTTCTTGAGGAAGATGCCGAAGCTTTCGCGGAGCGGGCTGACGGCCTCGACCTTCGGGCCGGCGGCGGGCGCAGGGGTCGCCACGGTCGGGGACGGGTTGGTCGCCACGTCGGTCATTTGCGGCTGCCTCCGGTGCGGATGCGGGGATCGGCCAGGCGGTAGCTGAGGTCGGTCAGCAGGTTCGCCACGACCACCATCAGGGCGGCGAAGAACAGGACGCCGAGCAGGGTCGGGTAGTCGCGCCGCAGCACGCTGTCGAAGGCGAGCCGGCCCATGCCGGGCCAGTTGAACACCGTCTCGACCAGCAGCGCGCCCGAGATCAGGTTGCCGAACTGGATGCCGGCGACGGTGACGATGGGCAGCACGGCGTTGCGCAGGGCGTGCTTGAAGGTGACGACGCGCTCGCTGAGGCCCTTGGCCCGGGCGGTCCGCACGTAGTCGGCGCCCAGCACGTCGATCATCGAGGCGCGCGACAGGCGCGCGTATTGCGCGAGGAAGATGATCCCCAGCGTCAGCGCCGGCAGCACCAGGTGGTGCAGGACGTCGATGGCATAGGCGATGGGGCCGCCGGAGAAGCGGGCGCTCTCCATCCCCTCGACCGGGAACAGGGGGATCATCGAGGCGAAGAGGATGATCAGCATCAGCCCGGTCCAGAACACCGGCGCGGCGTAGCCGATGGTCGAGAACACCGAGACGAAGGCCGACCAGGCGCCCTGCGGCCGGCGCGCGGCCAGCACGCCCATGGCGACGCCGAGGGTGATGGCGATCATCTGCGCGGCCACCACCAGCAGGATGGTGGGCACGATGCGCGCGCCGATCAGCTCGATCACCGGCTGGTTGAAGAAGTAGCTGGTGCCCAGGTCGCCGGTGGCGACGCCGCCGAGGTAGAGGCCCAGCTGCACGATCAGCGGCTTGTCGAGCCCGTAGTCGGCCCGGATCTGGGCCATCATTTCCTCGGTGGCGCCGCCCATCTCGCCGGCGATGACCTCGGCCGGGTCGCCGGGGGCGGCGTGGATCAGCAGGAAGTTCAGGACGACCACGCCGAGCAGCAGCAGGATGCCGTAGCCCAGTCGCCTGAGAATGTAGCCGGATGCGCCCATCTTCGGGGTCCTTCCGCGGGTGTCTGGCGGGTCGGCGGGCGCGCCCCGGTGGAGGGGACGGGCGCTGCGCCGCCGGTTCGCTGGATCGCGCCGCTCCCTTCCGGGACGGCCGCGGCTCGGCCCGCGCCGCCAGCAGGCGGGAGCGGGAGGGGTCGCGCCGCCCTGGCGGGGCGGGCGCGGGGTCGTCGCCCCGCGGGGCGACGGCCGGTCTGCGAGCGCCGCCCCCCTGGAGGGACGGCAGGTCGGCAGGGGGCGCCGCCCTCGAGAGGGCGGCGCGGGCGGGCCTCAGCGGGCCTCGGTCCAGTAGACCTCGTCCATCGACTGCATCGGGCCCCAGATCGAGGTCGGCACGTTGCCCAGCCGCGCGTCGTAGGCGGTGTGGTAGGGCAGCGTGTTGATCCAGTAGACGGGCAGGTCCTCGCCGACGATCATCTGGAACTCGTCGTAGAGGGCCTTGCGTTTGGCCTCGTCGAGCTCGACCGCGGCGGCGGCCAGCAGCTCGTCGACCTTCGGGTTGGAGTAGCCCTGCGTGTTCGACCAGATCACCGGACGGATGTTGTCGGTGAGGTAGGTGCGGTGCACACCGATCACCGGATCGCCCCAGTTGAACACCGAGTCCATGGTCATCTCGAAGTCGCCGGCGGCGATGCGCTGCGCCCAGGTGGGGAAGTCGGCCGAGGCGCGGACCTCGATGCCGATGCCGACCTTGCCCAGCGCCGAGCGCAGGTATTCGGCCACGTTGCGCTGCTGCTCGTCGTTGCCGGGGATGTAGTCCACGGTCAGCGAGAAGCGCTGGTCGCCCTGCATCGGGAAGCCGGCCTCGTCGAGCAGGGCGTTGGCCTTGTCGAGATCGAAGTCATAGGCCGGCATCTCGGCGTTGAAGAACGGCGAGCTTTCCACGATCGGGCCGCGCTGCGGAGCGGAGACGCCGCGCATCAGGGCCTTGGTCACGAAGTTGCGGTCGATGGCGTAGCCGATGGCCTGGCGCACCGCCTTCTCGGCCAGCGGGCCGGAGCGCATGTTGAACGCCAGCCAGTTGATCGGGCCGACGGCGGCGTAGCCCTGGTCGGTGACCTCGATCCCGTCGGCGTCGGTCAGGCGCGAGATGCCCTGCGAGGTGGTCAGGAACGGGAAGATGTCGCCGTCGCCGGCCTCCATCGACAGCAGCGCCGCGGAGGTGTCGCGCACCAGGCGGATGATGATCCGGTCGAGGTAGGGGCGGCCCTCGATGAAGAAGTCCTCGTTCTTCACCAGCGTGATCTGCTCGCCCGGCGCGAAGCTTTCCAGCTTGAAGGGGCCGGAGCCGACGGGGGCGGCGTTGGCGGGGTGCGAGGCCACGTCCTGGCCGTCGCCGTAGATGTGCTCGGGAATGATCGGACAAAGCGCGCCCGACAGTGCCAGGATCAGCGCCGGGTGGGGCTGGGAGAGCTTGATGACCGCGGTCAGGTCGTCGGGGGTCTCGATGGCCTCGACCGGGGCGAACATGGTCTTGAACGGGTGGTTCGCCTTGATCGTCTCGATCGAGAAGGCGACGTCGGCCGAGGTGATCGGCTCGCCGTCGTGGAACGTCGCGCCCTCGACCAGGTGCAGGGTCAGGGAGAGGCCGTCGTCCGCCCACTCCCACGACTCGGCGAGGTAGGGGTGGGGCTGCCAGTTCTCGTCCATGCGCAGCGGCGAGGCGAAGATCTGGGTGCCGGGAACGGCGGTGGCGATGCCGGACTGCACCGTGGGGTTGAGGTGCCGGGGCGTCTGGGTGGAGATCATCACCAGGTCGCCGCCGGGCGTGGGCGTCTGGGCGGCGGCGGGCTGGAGACCCATCGCCAGGGCGAGGGACGCCGCGGTTGCGATCAGGGTCCGGCGCGTGATGCTCATGTTCTGGCCTCGTGTCGGGTTATGCCTAAAGCGCAGTCATCCCGGCCGGAGCGCGGAACGCAAACCCCAAAGAGCCTGCCCAAGCGACTGGCACACGAGTTCTCGGAATCTGGTCCTAAGGTCCGGACCAGTCCCCGGCGAGGGTGTAGACAGAGGCCGCGCGTCCGTCGCCGGCCCGCCCCCTGCGTCCCCCCGAGGAGCCCCCGGAAAGCCCATGTCGGAAACCGTCGTCTACCGCGCCCGCAAGATCGTCACCATGGATCCCAACCGTCCGGAGGCGACTCACGTCGCGGTCCGCGACGGCCGCATCCTCGCCGTCGGCGGCCCCGACTGCGCCGCCCCCTGGGGCGGGGGCCGGCTGGACGAGCGCTTCGGCGACGCGGTGCTGCTCCCCGGCTTCGTGGAGGGCCACGGCCACATGATGACCGGCGCCATGTGGCGCTACGTCTACGCCGGCGACCAGGACCGGGTGGATCCGGACGGGAACCTGCACAAGGGCATGCCCTCGGTCGAGGCGGTGGTCGCCCGCCTGAAGGAGGCCGCGGCCGACATCCCCGAGGGCGAGCCGATCGTCGCCTGGGGCTTCGACCCGATCTTCCTGCCGACCGAGCGGCTGAACTGCCGCCACCTCGACGAGGTCTCGAAGGACCGCCCCGTCGCGGTGGTGCATTCCAACTTCCACCTGCTGACGGTGAACTCCAAGGCGCTGGAGATGGCGGGCTATTCCCGCGACACCAACGTCGAGGGCGTGGCGCGGTTCTCCAACGGCGAGCCCAACGGCGAGCTGCAGGAAATGGCCGCCATGTTCCCGATCCTGCGCCGCTGCAAGATCGACTTCCGCGAGCTGAGCCGCCGCGAGCCCGCCGTGCGCGCCTACGCCAAGTCCGCCATGCGCTGCGGGGTGACGACGGCCACCGACCTCGCCGCGATGCTGGAGGACGAGGACGTCGACGGGCTGCTGCGCATCACCGGCTCGGACGATTTCTGCCTGCGCATCGTGCCGACCCTGGTGTTCCGGGAGATGTCGCCGGCCGACTTCGTGGCCCGGGCGCAGGCCCTTGGAAAACGGTCCTCGGACATGCTGCGGCTGGGCTCGGTGAAGATCGTCACCGACGGCTCGATCCAGGGCTTCACGGCGCGGCTGAAGTGGCCGGGGCACCTGGGCGGGCAGCCGAACGGCATCTGGAACGTGCCGCCCAAGCAGCTCTTCGAGGTGATCGAGGCGCTGAACGCCGCCCGCGTGCAGATGCATATCCACACCAACGGGGACGAGGCCTCGGAGGTGACGCTCGACGCGCTGGAGGCGGCGCTGTGCAAATCGCCCTGGCCGGACCATCGCCACACGCTGCAGCACGTGCAGATGGCGGGCGAGGACCAGTTCGCGCGCATGGCCGCCATGGGGGTCTGCGCCAACCTCTTCGCCAACCACATGTGGTACTTCGGCGATGCGCATTACGAGATCTCGATCGGGCCGGACCGGGCGAGGCGGATGGACGCCTGCCGCTCGGCGCTGAACCATGGGGTGACGCTGGCGATCCACTCGGACACGCCGGTGACGCCGATGGGGCCGCTGACGGTCGCCTGGTGCGCGGTGAACCGGATCACCCCCAAGGGCCGCGTGCTGGGCGAGGCGCAGCGGATCACGGTGGCCGAGGCGCTGCACGCGATCACGCTCGGGCCGGCGAAGACGCTGAAGATGGACGACGAGATCGGCTCGATCGAGACCGGCAAGAAGGCCGATTTCGCGGTGCTGGCCGACGATCCGCTGACCGTCGCGCCCTATGAGCTGCGCAACATCGAGGTGCTGGGCACCGTCTCCGGCGGCCGGGTGTTCATGGCATGAGCGGGGACGCTGCCAACGGGGGGGGCGGTCTCGCCCCCCTGCCCGTCCCCCCCCTGCCGGTGACGGTGATCTCGGGCTACCTCGGCGCGGGCAAGACCACGCTGGTCAACCGCCTGCTGACCGAGGCGCACGGCCGGCGCATCACCGTTCTGGTCAACGACTTCGGCGAGATCCCGCTGGACGAGAGCCTGATCCTCAACCGCGACGGCGACACGCTTTCGCTGGCCAACGGCTGCATGTGCTGCTCGATCGGCGGCGACCTCTTCGACGCCATCGACCGGATCCTGGAGGCGCGGCCGCGGGCCGAGCACCTGGTGATCGAGACCTCGGGCGTCGCCGACCCGGCCAAGGTCGCCCAGATCGCCTTGGCCGAGCCCGACATGGCCCTCGCCCTGACCGCCACCCTGGTGGACGCGGCGAATTTCGAGGCGGGGCTGGCCGATCCCCTGCTCGCCGACACGCTGGTGCGCCAGGTGCGGGCGGCGGGGCTGGTGGTGATCTCCAAGGCCGACCATGCGGGGACGGAGGCGACCCAGGCGCTGGCCGCGACGCTGGCCGGGATGGCCCCGGCCACGCCCCGCGTCGAGGCGGCGTTCGGGGCCCTGCCCATCGAGATGCTGCTGGATCCCGCCGAGGCCCCCGCCCCCGTCGATCACGCCTGCGGACCGGACTGCGGCCACGACCACGCGCACGATCACGATCACGCGCACGATCACGATCACGGGGCCCACTATCGCAGCTGGTCCTGGAGCGGGCCCGAGGCGCTGGACGTCGCCGCGGCCGAGGCGCTGATCGGGGCCGAGGATCTCGGGCTCTATCGCCTCAAGGGCGTGGCGCGGACGGCCGGGGGTTGGGTGGAGGTCCACCGCGCCGGCCGCCAGTCGTCGATCCGTCCGGCGCAGCCCCCCGCCGACGGGCTGTCGCGCGCGGTCGCCATCGGCTTCGCGGCGCGCTTCGATGCGGGCGCACTGGATGCGCGCTGGCGGGCTCTGCTAGTCTGAGGCCCGGCCGGAGCGCGAGGCAGGGACCGGCCCGGCCGGTCCCCGCCTCCGACGCCGCGTCAGGCTTGCGCCCGGCCCGACAGGGCGGCATTCGCCGCCTCGGAGGCCGCATGCGCGATACGTTGATCCATGTCGAACGGGCCGAGGGCGTCTCCCTCCAGGCCCAGATCCGCGAGCGGCTGGTCTCGGCCATCCTCGCGGGGCAGTTCGGGGCGGGGGCGGCGATGCCCTCGACCCGGGCGATGGCGCAGCGGCTGGGCGTTTCGCGCAACACGGTGATGCTGGCCTACCAGGCGATGGCCGACGACGGCTGGCTGACGGCGCGGGAACGCTCGGGCTTCTATGTCTCCGACACCCCGCCCGAGACGGCGGCGACCGCGCAGGCCCCGGCGCCGGACGGGCGGCGCCCGGATTGGGCGGCGCGGTTCCACATCGCCCCCACCGCCCAGCGCAACATCGTGAAGCCGGCGGACTGGCGGAAATACCCCTATCCGTTCCTCTACGGGCAGCTGGATTCGGACCTGTTCCCGCTGGCCGCCTGGCGCGACTGCATGCGCCAGTCGATGGCCCGCAAGAGCTTCGACGCCTGGACCGACGACCGCTTCGCCGAGGACGACCCGATGCTGGTCGAGCAGATCCGCCAGCGGCTGCTGCCGCGCCGCGGGATCACCGCGCGGGCGGACGAGGTGCTGGTGACGCTGGGCGCGCAGAATGCGCTTTATCTCATCGCCCAGCTGCTGGTGGGGCGGGACACGCCGGTGGCCATCGAGAACCCGGGGTATGCGGATGCGCGCAACATCCTCGGGCTCGCCTCGGGCCGGGTGACGCCGGCGCCGGTGGACGCCGAGGGGCTGGTGGTGGAGCGGCTGCCGAAGGGTCCGTCGCTGGCTTTCGTGACGCCCTCGCACCAGTCGCCGACCTCGGTGACCATGAGCCTCGCGCGGCGCCACGCCCTGCTGGACTGGGCCGAGGCGCAGGACGGGCTGGTGGTCGAGGACGACTACGAGTTCGAGTTCAACTACCGCGGCCAGCCGACGCCGGCGCTGAAGTCGATGGATCGCTCGGACCGGGTGATCTATGTGGGCTCGCTCTCGAAATCGCTGATGCCGGGCCTGCGGATGGGCTTCATCGTGGGCCCAGCCGAGTTCGTGGCCGAGGCCCGCGCCCTGCGCCGCCTGATGCTGCGCCATCCGCCGGGCAACAACCAGCGCGCGGTGGCGCTGTTCCTGGCGCTGGGGGCCCATGACGCGCTGATCGGCCGCCTGCACCGCCACTTCGCCGGGCGGTGGGAGGCGATGCACGCCGCGCTGGACGCGCACCTGCCCGGCTGGTCCCAGGGCGCCGTCTTCGGCGGCACCTGCTTCTGGGTGCGCGGGCCCGAGGCGATGGACGCCGGCGCGCTGGCGGCGGAGGCCCGCGCCGAGGGCGTGCTGATCGAGCCGGGCGACGTGCTCTTCGCCGACCCCGGCCCCGACGGCGAGTCCCGCCCGAAGAACTTCTTCCGCCTCGCCTTCTCCTCCATCGCCGAGGAGCGCATCCCCGAGGGCGTCGCCCGCCTCGCCGCCGCCGCCCGCCGCATCGGCGCCCTCTGACCGCCCCCGCCTTGCGCCTTCGCCCGCGGACCCGGCGCCGCGTCGGCCCGGAGGCCGCCCCGGGCTTGACCCGGGGCCTCCTCCGGGCGCCGGGGCCAGGCGCAAGG
>CAXGVP010000039.1:0-12246 GCA_964013055.1 uncultured Albimonas sp. | reverse complement strand
GGCCGACCGCCCCACGCTCGCCGCCGAGGTCGCCGCCGCCGCCTCCGCCGGCGCCCGCCGCGCCGCCTGGGGGGACTGAGCCATGGCCGCCCCCGCAGGGCGCATCTGGATGCGCCGCCCCGTCCCGACCCTTCGCCAAGGCGCATTGAAATGCGCCCTGCGCCCGATCCGCAGGAGCCCGCGATGCCTCCGCTGATGCAGCTGGTCTTCGACGCCGTGAGCCTCGGCGCCCTCTATGCGCTGGCGGCGCTGGGGGTGGGGCTGGTGTTCGGGGTGATGCGCCTGATCAACTTCGCCTATGGCGATTACGTCACCTGGGCGGGCTACGCGCTGCTGCTGCCCGGCATGGGGCTGGGCGCCTCGCTGGCCGGAGGGCTGCTTGCGGCCCTGATGGTGGTGATCGCCGTGGCCGTCGCCGTGGGGCTGGCGCTGGCGACCGAGCGGGCGGCCTTCCGCCCCCTGCGCGACGCGGACCCCGCGACGCTGCTGATCGCCTCCTTCGGGGTCAGCCACCTGCTGCAGAACCTGATCCTGATGACCTGGGGCGCGCGGCCCCGGTCGGTCGACATCGGCGGGGCGCTGACCGGGGTGATCCGGATCGGGGACCTGCGGCTGGCGGTCCTCGACCTGGTGACGCTGGGCGCCTGCGCCGCGCTGATGATCGGCCTCTTCGGGCTGCTGCGCCGGACCGCGATCGGCGTGCAGCTGCGGGCCGCGGCCGAGAACTTCTCCATGGCCCGCCTGCTGGGCGTGCGGGCGGACGTGATCATCGCCGCCGCCTTCGCGCTGTCGGGGCTGATGGCGGCCTTCGTGTCGCTGCTGTTCGTCGCCAAGACCGGGGTGCTCGACTACCGCATGGGGGTGCCGCTGGTGCTGGTGGCCTTCATCGGCGCGGTGATCGGCGGCCTCGGCGACATCTTCGGCGCGGCGCTGGGCGGGTTCCTGATCGGCGCCGTCTCGATGACCGCCCAGCACCTCCTCCCCCCCGACCTGCGCGAGGCCCGCGACGCCTTCGTCTTCGCCTTCGTGGTGCTGGTCCTGCTGGCCCGCCCGCGGGGCCTGATGGCGTCGCGCAAGACGCTGGAGCGGGTATGACCGTGTTCGAAGACACCCTTCCCCAGGAGCGTGCCGAGCCCTGGGCGCCCGCCCTCGCCGGCCCCCTGACCCTGATCGTCGGGCTGGCCGCGCTGACCGGGCTGGCGGAGCTGGCGGGCGGCTCGCTGGCCCCCGCGGCGACCGAGATGCTGGTCTACGTCACCCTGGTGGTCGGCCTGCAGATCTTCGTGGGCGCGACCGGCATCGTCTCCTTCGGCCATGTCGCCTTCGGGCTGGTGGCGGCCTACGCCTCGACCTGGCAGACCTGCTGCGCCGGGCTGAAAAGCTTCTACATGCCCGGCCTGCCGACCTGGCTGCTGGAGACCTCGGTCCCGGTCCTGCCGGCGGCCCTGGGCGCCGGCGTGCTGGCGGCCCTCTTCGCGCTGGTCACCGGGGCGCCCCTGATGCGGCTTTCCGGCATCGCGGCGGGGATCGCGCTGTTCGGCGTGCTGGCCACCGTCAAGGCGATCTACCTGACCTGGACGCCCTGGACCGCGGGCGCCGGCTCGATCATCGGGCTGCCGCGATACGTGGATTCCTGGGTGGCGCTGGCCGCCGCCGCCGGCGCCATCGGGCTGGCCGCGGCCTTCCACGGCTCGCGCCACGGGCTGATGCTGCGCGCCGCCCGCGAGGACGAGGTCGCCGCCCGCGCCGCCGGCATCCCGATCCTGCGCCTGCGGATCGTGGCGCATGTGCTCTCGGCCTTCGTGGTGGGGATCGGAGGGGTCCTCTACGTCCACTTCATCGGCACCGTCTCGGTCGACATCTTCTGGATGGACATGACCTTCCTGACGCTGGCGATGCTGGTGGTGGGGGGGATGCGCAGCCTGACCGGCGCCGTGGTCGGCGTGGTCGTCGTGCGCATGGTCACCGAGGCGCTGCGCACGCTGGAGGACGGCGTCGAGATCGGCGCCGCGACGCTGGCCCTTCCCACCGGCTCCCAGGCCGCGGCGCTGGCGCTGTTCCTGATCCTGATCCTCGTCTTCCGCCCCGAGGGCCTGACCCGCGGCCGCGAGCTGACCTGGCCCTTCCATCGCAAGGAGAGCGCAAGTTGACAGCTGTCAACTCGACCCCCGCCCCCAGCCTGGAGCGCGACCCGCCGCTGCTGGTCTCGCCCGAATGGCTGGCCGAGCGGCTGGACGCCCCCGACCTCGTGATCCTCGACTGCTCCACCCGCATCGAGCCCCGCGACGGCGCCCCCGCCGCCAACATTCCCGAGCGCGACGTCTTCGAGGCCGCCCACATCCCCGGCGCCCGCTTCGCCGACATGGTGGCGGACCTCTCGGACCCCGAGGGGCCCTACCCGTTCACCGCCCCCACCGGCCCCGCGCTGGCGCTGGCCCTTGCGGCGCTGGGGATCGGCGAGGGGACCCGCGTGGTCTGCTATGCCGCCGGCAACCCCTGGTGGGCGACGCGGGCCTGGTGGCTGATGCGGCTTTATGGCTTCGACGCCTGCGGCGTGCTCGATGGCGGCCTGAAGGCCTGGAAGGCCGCCGGCCTGCCGGTCGAGACCGGCCCTGCCGCCCCCGCCCCGGCTGCGACCCCCTTCGCGCCCTCCGCCCCCCGCCCGCTGCTGGCGACGCTGGCGGAGGTCGAGGCGGCCTCGGCCTCCGGCGCCTGCCTGCTCAACGCCCTGCCGGCGGCGAGTTTCGCCACCGCCCGCATCCCCGGCTCGACCAGCCTGCCGGGGATCGAGACGCTGGACCCCGCGACCGGCCGCTACCTGCCCGACGCGGTCCTGCGCCCGCGCTTCGCCGAGGCGATCCCCCTGGACGGCCCGGTCATCGCCTACTGCGGCGGCGGCGTCACCGCCACGCTGGCGGCCTTCCACATGCTGCGGCTGGGGCTGCCCGAGCCGCGGGTCTACGACCACTCGATGCAGGAATGGACCGCGGATCCCGCGCGCGAGGTGGCGCGCGGATGACCCCGGCCGGACCCCTTGGACACTCGCGAAACCGGAGGGCGAGCACCCGATGACCCAGACCTATGACCATATCGTCGTCGGCGCAGGCTCGGCCGGGGCGCCGGCCGTGCGCCGGCTGGTGGACGCCGGCCGCCGGGTGCTGCTGCTGGAAGGCGGCCGGCGCGACGACGTCGACGCCGTGCACCGCGCCGACGGGATGCTGGAGCTGCGCGGCTCGGACTGCGACTGGGGGTATGAGACCACTCCTCAACCCGGCCTGAACGGGCGGAAAGTCTACTGGCCTCGCGGAAAGGTGCTGGGCGGCTCCTCGGCGATCAACGGCATGATCTTCGTGCGCGGCGCGCCCGCCGACTACGACGCCTGGGCCTACCGTGGCTGCGACGGCTGGAGCTGGGACGAGGTCCTGCCCTGGTTCAAGCGCCTGGAGACCCACGAGGACGGCGCCTCCGCCCTGCGCGGCGGCGAGGGCCCCCTGCCGGTGCGCCGCAACCCCGACCCGCACCCCGTCTCGGTCGCGACCGTCGAGGCGGCGCTGGGCTACGGCCTGCCCTCCAACGACGGCCACAACGGCGACCGGATCGAGGGGGCGGGGCTGCTGGAGCTCAACGTCGTGGACGGGCGGCGGATCACCTCCTGGCAGGCCTTCTGCGCGCCGATCCAGAACGCGCCGAACCTCACCATCCGCACCGGCGCCCAGGTGCTGCGGGTGCTGGTCGAGGGCGGCCGCGCCGTGGGCGTGGAATTCCAGGGGCCGGAGGGGCCGGAGACCGCCAGGGCCGAGGGCGACATCCTGCTGTCGGCCGGGGCCATCGGCTCCGCCCAGATCCTGCTGCTGTCGGGGATCGGGGCGGCGGACGAGCTCTCCGCCCTTGGCATCGCGCCGGTCCTCGACCTGCCGGGCGTCGGCGCCAACCTGCATGACCATGCGATCTCCCAGGTGGTCTGGCGCTCGAAGCAGCCGCTGCCGCCGACCACCGCCAACCACCTGCAGGTGCAG
Source organism: uncultured Albimonas sp. (assembly GCA_964013055.1). Taxonomy (GTDB): domain Bacteria; phylum Pseudomonadota; class Alphaproteobacteria; order Rhodobacterales; family Rhodobacteraceae; genus Albimonas. The sequence goes on along the minus strand of CAXGVP010000039.1, from coordinate 8,230 downwards.
GCCTTCGCGCCCTCGCGCCCCGGGATGCCGGTGCCCGACACCCAGCCGGTCACCGGCCTCTTCGCCTACCCGGTGGAGGGCTACGCGTTCCCGGCGGGCGAGTGCTTCGCGTGGTTCCCCGGCATCGTGCGGCCGTTCTCGCGCGGGTCGCTGAAGCTCGCTTCGGCCGACCCGTTCGCCAAGCCCCTGCTGGACCCGGCCTATCTCCAGGACCCCGCGGACCTCGACTCCATGCTGTTCTCGCTGAAGATGTGCCGCGAGATCGGGGCCCGGCCGGAGATGGACGCCTGGAACGGCGGCGAGATCGCGCCGGGCAAGGGCGTCGCCACCGACGACGCGCTGCGCGACTACATCCGCCTGTCGCTCGACACCTACTTCCACCCCGTCGGCACCTGCCGGATGGGCGTGGACGCGGGCGCGGTGGTGGACCCGAGGCTGAAGGTCCACGGCATCGAGAACCTGCGCGTCGCCGACGCCTCGGTGTTCCCCGACATCCCCACCGGCAACACCCACGCCCCCGCCGTGATGACCGGCGAGCGGGCGGCGGACTTCATCCTGGGCGCAGCCGCCCTGGCCGGGCGCGAAGCCGCCTGAGCCCCGACGCGCGCCGGGGCGGGCGATCGCCCCGGCGGACCAACCAAGCCAACAGGAAGGAACGTCCCATGACCCTGATGACCCGCGCTTTCGCCGCCGGCCTCGCCGCCCTCGCCGCCTTGCCCGCCGCCGCCCAGACCACCTGGAACTTCGCCACGCCCTACGCGGCGACCGAGTTCCAGTCCGAGGGCATGCAGATGTTCGCCGACCAGGTGACCGAGAAGACCGGCGGCGCGCTGGAGATCGTGACCCACCACGGCGGCAGCCTGTTCCCCAACCCCGAGATCCTGCAGGCCACCCGCGACGGGCTCGCCAACATGGGCAGCCAGATCATGGCCAACCTCGGCCGCGAGAACCCGCTGTGGGAGCTCGACGGAACCCCCTTCCTGGTGACCACCTACGCCGACGCGCGCAAGCTGCTCGACGCCATGCGCGAGCCGCTGGCCGGGGAGCTGTCGAAGACCGGCCTGCGCTTCCTCTACTCCGTCGCCTGGCCGCCGCAGGGGTTCTACTTCAACGAGAAGATCGAGACCCTGGCCGACGCCGAGGGCATGCGCATCCGCGCCTACAACCCCGCCACCACCCGACTGGTGGAGCTGATGGGCGGCGTCCCGGTCTCGATCCAGATCTCCGAGGCGCCGCAGGCCTTTGCGACCGGGGTGATCGACGCGATGAACACCTCCGCCGCGACGGGGGCGGTGATCTCGATCTGGGACTCGGCGAAATACTACTACACCGTCGACGCCTGGCAGCCCAACCAGATGGTCTTCGTGCGCGAGGCCGACTTCCAGGCCCTGACCCCCGAGCAGCAGGAGATCGTGCTGGAGACCGCGAAGCAGGTCGAGGACTGGGGCTGGAAACGCTCCGAGGAGCTGGCGACCGAGGCCGAGCAGACCCTGGCCGACAACGGCATGGAGCTGGTCGAGCCTTCCCCTGCGCTGAAGGCCGAGTTCGACGCCATCGGCGAGACCATGCTGGCCGAGTGGCTCGAGAAGGCCGGCCCCCAGGGCCAGGCGGTGATCGAGAGCTTCCGCAAGTGATCGCCCGCGACCTGCGCGGCGCCGCCCCCCTCGCGGGGGGCGCGCCATGACGGCCGGGGCGCCGGCCGCACCCGTGGCGCGCGCGGCCGAGAGGGTCGCGCGCCTCACGGGAACCCTCTCGATCGGCGTCGCGATGCTGGGGCTCGCGGCGCTGTCTGCGTTGTTCGGGGCGGCCATCGTGATGCGGCTGGCGGGCGTCGCCGCGCCGGGGGTGGACGACATCGCCTCGATCCTGCTGGCCGCGGTCTTCGCCTTCGCGATGGCCGGGGCCGAGGGGCGGGGCGAGCACCTGGTCGTCGACATCCTGGTCCGTCGCCTGCGGGGCCGCGCCTCGCGCCTCTGGGGGGGCGGGGTCCGGGCGGTCACGCTGGGCTGCGTGGTCTATCTCGCCTCCGGGCTGTGGAGCATGTGGGTCTCGGTGATGGCCACCAACCAGATGATGCTGGGCGCGCTGGCGATCCCGCGGGCGCTGCCGGTGGGGCTGATCCTCGCCGGCGTCGCCGCCTTCGCCCTGGTGCTCGCCGCCCGGCTGGTCGAGAGCCTGGCCGGCCGTCCCCCGGAACCGCAGGAGCCCGGCCATGTCGCGTGACGAGCTGGCGCTGGCCTTCGCCGTCGGCCTCTTCGTGCTGCTCTTCGCCGGGGTCCCGGTGGGGGCGGCGATCCTGCTGCTGGCGGGCGGCGGGATCCTGGCGGCGGCGAACGTGGACGCCTCGGCCGCGATGGCCACCGCCTTCGTCAGCCAGTTCACCTCCTGGAGCCTCACCGCGCTGCCGTTGTTCATCCTGATGGGCGAGATCCTGGCCCGCACCGGCACCGCGGCGCGCATCTTCGCCTCGATGGAGGTGCTTGCGGGCCGCGCCCCCGGCGGCCTGCTGCAGGTCAACATGCTGACCTCGGGCCTGTTCGCGGCGCTGTCGGGATCTTCCACCGCCACCGTCGCCACCATCGGCCGCCTGAGCTTCCCGGAGCTGGAGCGGCGCGGCTACCGCCGGGATCTCTCGCTGGGCACGCTGGCGGGGGCGAGCACGCTGGGCATCCTGATCCCGCCCTCGGTGGCGCTGATCCTTTATGGCTTCGTGTTCCGGGTCTCGGTCGCGGACCTGTTTCTGGCCGGCGTGATCCCGGGGCTGATGCTGCTGGCGCTGTTCTCGACCTATGCCGCGATCCGCCAGCCGAGGCTGGCCGAGGGGGCGCGGCCCACCCGGGCGGACCGGCTGGCGGCGCTGCGCGGGCTGCTGCCGTTCCTCGTGCTGATCGCCTGCGTCTTCGGCTCGATCTACGGCGGCGTGGCCACGCCCACGGAATCGGCCGTGATCGGCGTGTTCGGGGCGGCGCTGCTGGCGCTGTTCGCCCGGACCCTGAGCCTGCGGGTCCTGCGCGAGGCGCTGGAGGCCACCGCCGTCTTCGCCGGCGCGCTGGGCTTCATCCTGGGCGCCTCGGCGGCGCTGCAGGTGGCGATGGCCTACACCGGCATCCCCCGCGAGGTGGTGCGCCTGATCCAGGAGGCGGGCCTGGGCCGCGGCGAGCTGCTGCTGGTCCTGACGCTGGCGCTGGTCGCCATGGGCTGCTTCGTGGACGGGCTGTCGATGATCGTGCTGACCGGGGCGGTGCTGCTGCCGGTGATCCAGTCCGCCGGCATCGATCCGCTGTGGTTCGGCATCTACATGGTGGTGCTGGTCGAGATCGCCCTGATCACGCCCCCCATCGGCTTCAACCTGTTCGTGCTGCAGAAGGTCACCGGCATCGGCATCCTGCCCATCGCCCGCGCCTCCTGGCCGATGGCGGCGCTGATGCTGGCGATGCTGGGGCTGCTGACGCTGGCGCCCGGGCTCGCGACCTTCCTGCCCTCGCTCTGAGGGGGGGCGGCGGCCGGGGGGCGCGTCCCCCCGGCCTCCCGCGGGCTCAGGTCTCGGCCTCGGCCTCGATCATCACCACCAGGTCGGGGTGGATCAGGGCGGCGACGCCCAGCACGGTCAGGGGCGGCGCCACGCCCGCCTCGGCGATCCAGTCGGCATAGGCGTCGAACTCGGCCAGCAGGCTGCGCATGTCGGTGGTCAGCACGCGCACCTGCACCAGGTTGCGCCGCGCCATGCCCCCGGCCGAGAGCACCGCGTCCAGGTTCGACAGCGCCGCCTCCAGCTGCCGGGCCATGTCGCCGGGACAGCCGACGCCCAGGCCCGTCGGGTCGTCGGGATCCTCCCACAGCTCGCCCTGGCCGGCGATGCGCAGGCGGCGCGAGGCGCCCTCGACCCGCTCGCCCTGGCTCATCGGCAGGGCGGCGCTCCAGTCCAGGGGGTTGACCGGCGTTCTCTTCATGCGGCCGCGTCCTTTCGGCCCGGCCCCCGCGCCCGGCGCCCGTCCTAGCGGATCGCCGCCGCTCCGTCCCGCGCAAAGCGCCGCGAATTGTTCAGAAGCTGAACAGGTCCAGCGCCTCTTCCATGCCCTCGGCCTCGAGGTCGCGCTGGCGGGCGCGGCCGCGCACCGCGTCCAGCGTGTGCACGTCGCGCAGGGTGATCGAGGCCAGCAGATGCTCGGTCCGGCGGCGCTGGTAGACGTAGGTCCACAGCCACAGCGTGAACACGGCCGAGAGGAAATAGTCGATCACCAGCGCCATCAGCACCAGGCCCTGCGCGCGCCAGGAGTGGAAGCCGCCGAACAGCTGCGCCTCCAGCGCCTCGCCCAGGCCCTCGACGATGCCGCCGGCGGTGGGGTTCTCCTGCTCGGCCCCGACGGCGCCGATCATCGGGATCGCGGCCACGGCGGCGATCAGCAGCCACACCAGGATGCCCGGCCACAGGTTCTTGCGGCTGACCGCCATGTAGCTGTCGACCATGTGCCAGACCGAGAAGCTGCACTCCGCCCGCGCCTCGCCCAGGCGGCGGGCGGCGGTGGTCAGGCGGATCTCGGCGGCGCGGTAGTTGGCCAGCAGCAGGGTGACGGTCAGGATCGTCAGCAGCGCGATCGCGATCAGCGACAGCGGGCCCAGCCGCGCCACCAGCCCCGGCAGATCGCCCAGGCCCGCGGCCTCGCGCGCCGCCGGCACGGCGATCACCGTCGCGAGGGCCGCGAGGAAGCCCCAGGCCGGCAGCCAGTGCAGCAGCAGCGGCCAGGGCCCGCCCTCGAAGCGGAACGGCTCGCCGCCCCAGCGCATGGCGCGGGTCATGCGGGCCTCGCGGATCCAGCGCCACACCGGCCACAGCAGCCCGGCAGAGGCGATCACCAGCGGGGTCCACAAAAGGCCCAGGCCCATCAGCCGCCAGCCGCCGCCCTCCATCCCGAAGCGCACGCCCTTCCAGCGGGTGCGCGACAGCCGGTAGCGCCGGCCGCGGAACGCCGCCAGCGGCAGCAACGGAGAGATCAGCAGCAGCGCGATCAGCGCCGGCGCGGCCATCGCCGCCAGCAGCGGCAGCGCCATGCCGACGGGGCTGTCGAGGTCGATCCGGGTCTCGGCCAGGGCGCCGTCCAGCGCCTCGAGCGACATCAGCCCCAGCACCGCCGCCCCGGTCCAGGCCGCCGCCACGATCAGCGCCAGCAGCATCAGCGCCATCATCAGCCCGCGGAACAGCTGCGCGCCGGTCCCGAGATACTCCAGCCGCTCGCCGTCGGCCTGCACATGGCTCCACAGCACGCGGCGGGTCTCGGTCTTCATCCAGGGGCGGTAGAGCCCGAGGCTCAGCACCGACAGGGCGCCATGGACGATGGTGACCGCCGACCACAGGCCGCGGTCGTCCTCGAGGTCCGGCCAGGCGTCGCGGGGGCGCGACTCGAGCGTCTGCGACGCCCTGGCGCGGGCGACGCGGGCGCGGTGCAGCCGCTCGAGGTGGCGCTCGGAGCGGGCCGGGCCGTCGGCCCCGCCCGCGACGTAGCTGTCGCCCTCGCCGGCGACCGGCGCGATCTCGGGCACGGTTTCCGGCAGGGAGGCGGCGGGCGCCGCGCGGTCCGCCGGCGCCTTGCGGGGGCGGTCGCGCCGGCCCAGGGGGCTGATCGGGCGCGGGCGGACGGGCGCCGGTTCGGCGTCGGCGTCGGCTTCGGCGTCTGCGGCCTCGGGACGGGGGCCGGAATTGGCGTTGGCGGGGTCGGGCCGCGGGGCGCGCTCGCGCGCCAGGCGCAGCGCCTCGTCCTCGTCCCCGGCGATCGAGTAGAGATAGGAGGCGCGGTCCTGCACCACGTCGCCGAACAGGTCGACGATCGACTCCTTCTGAGGTCTCACGCGCTTGCGCGGCATACGCAGGCCATCCTCGACGCGATACGCTGACGTTTCAGCATATCACGGCATGAGCTCGGGATGAACTCGCCCGCGCCCACCTCCGCCCGATCCGCCGGGTGGCCGCGGGCCCGCGGAGCCGTCCTTGCGGATCAAGCCCTTGCGCGGGGACGCGGGCGGCCCGTGCCGGGGGACGGCCGCGGCGAGCGGGCGAATCAGGTGGTGAAACGGGACGGGCCGGCCCCCGCGAAGGGGCCGGCCCGTCGATCTTCGCCGCAGGCGCGCTCAGGCGGCTTCGGGGTGGACGTAGCCCAGGCCGTTGAGCTTCTTGCGCAGCTCCAGCTTCGAGATCTTGCCGGTGGCGGTGTGGGGCAGCTCGTCCATGTAGATCACGTCGTCGGGGATCTGCCACTTGGCGAAATGCTCGCCGACCAGGGCCAGGATCTCCTCCTTCGGCGGTTTGGCGCCGTTCACGCCGACGATGCACAGGACGGGGCGCTCGTCCCACTTGGGATGCGGCACGCCGATGGCCGCGGCCTCGGCCACCTGAGGGTGGGCCACGGCGGCGTTCTCGAGGTCGATCGAGCTGATCCACTCGCCGCCCGACTTGATCACGTCCTTCGAGCGGTCGGTGATCCGCACATAGGCGTTGGGGTCCATGGTGGCGACGTCGCCGGTGTCGAACCACTGGGTGTCGGGCTCGGCGGCGTCCTTCTCCATGCGGTGGTAGCGCTTCACCACGCCGTAGCCGCGGATCCAGAGCTTGCCCTGGTGCTTGCCGTCCCAGGGCAGTTCGGCGCCCTCGTCGTCGGTGATGCGCAGGTCGACGCCGTAGGGCGGGTGGCCGACCGAGGTCTGCACGTCCAGCTTCTCGGCCGCGCCCAGCGAGGCGACCTCGGGCTTGAACGAGCAGACCGAGCCCAGCGGCGAGGTCTCGGTCATGCCCCAGGCGTGGATCACCTGGGCGCCGTAGTCGAGCTGGAAGGCCTCGATCACCGCGCGGGGGCAGGACGAGCCGCCGATGACGACGCGCTTGAGGGTCGAGAAGCTCAGCTTGTTCTGGCGCAGGTGCTGGAGCATGCCGAGCCAGATGGTCGGCACCGCGGCGGTGAGCGTGACGCCCTTCTCCAGCATCTCGTAGAGGCCCGGCGCGGTCATGTCGCGGCCCGGCATCACCATCGAGGCGCCGTTGAGCGCGCAGGTGTAGGCGAGCCCCCAGCCGTTGGCGTGGAACAGCGGCACGACGGGCATGACGACATCGGTGGACGAGATCGGGATGCAGTCGGGCGTCGAGGCGAACAGCGCATGCATCACGTTGGAGCGGTGCGAGTAGAGCACGCCCTTCGGATTGCCCGTGGTGCCGGAGGTGTAGCACAGGCCGCAGGGGTCGTTCTCGTCGCCCTTCGCCCACTCGTAGTCGCCGTCGGCCATGGCCAGCAGCTCGTCGTAGGCGATGGCGTCGGGCAGCGTGGTCTGGGGCATGTTGGCCCGCTCGGTCAGGACCACCCATTTCTCGACCGTGCCGAGCTGGGGGACCAGCGGCTCGAGCACCTTCACCAGGTCGGGCTCGACCATCACCACGCGGTCGCCGGCGTGGTTGATGATGTAGTCGAGCTGTTCGGAGAACAGGCGCGGGTTCAGCGTGTGCAGGATCGCGCCGCAGCCGGAGACGCCGTACCAGACCTCCATGTGGCGGGGCGTGTTCCAGGCCATGACGCCGATGGCGTCGCCGGAGCCGCAGCCGAGGTGATTCAGCGCCTGCGCCACCTTCCTGGCGGCGGCATGGACGCCGGCCCAGGTGGTCTCGACATACGGGCCCTCGGCCGAGCGGCCGACGATGGGCCGGTTCCGGTGGTACTTGGCGGCGTGGTCGATCAGCGTCGAGACGCGCAGCGGCCAGTCCTGCATCGCTCCGAGCATGGCATCCTCCCTATGGTTTCGAGCTTGCGGCCCAACCCGGGGGGAGACTCCCTTCCGCTCCCGGCGCCGCAGGGTCTGCGAACTTTGGGGGGAAGTTACCACCGGGTCGGGCGGCGGCAAGGCGTCCGCGACGGAAGGCGGCCCGGAATCGGGGTTTTCCGGCGGATTTTCGGCGCCCGGAGGCGGCCGCCGCCGCGTCCGGCGGCTGGCGGAGGCGCCGCGTCGGGCGGAGCACCTGTGGGGACGGCGAGGCTCGCGGCGCTGGGCGGGCGGCAGCGCGCGGGGCGAGGGGCGCCCAGCGCGGAGGTTGGGGCGACCCGGATGGGGCGGCGTTCGGGGGCGTCGGGGGAGCGCCGCGTCGGGCGGAGCGCCTTTGGGGGCGGTCAGGCGCGCGGCGCGGGGCGGGCCGGGGCGCGTGAGGAGAGGGGCGCCCGGGGCGGAGGGCGGGGCGACCCGGATGGGGCGGCGTTGG
>CAXGVP010000038.1:0-12267 GCA_964013055.1 uncultured Albimonas sp. | reverse complement strand
GCCGGCAGCTCGGCCCCGGGCCGGCCGCCCGGCATCGCGGAAGCCGACAGGCCCGATCGCCGCCGCCCGATCCTGGCCGCCCGCGCGGGATCCGCGCCTAGAGCCCGCCGGTGGGGGCGCCGCCGAGCTTGCGGAAGCAGCGCTCGAGCACCGCGTCGGTGTCGAGCACCATCACGCTGCCCCGGGTCGGGCTCTGGATGCAGCCGCAGACGTCGTCGGCCATCACCTTCGAGGTGTTGCGGTGGCTCAGCGCCTTCAGCTCCGCCACCTTGTCCTCGGCCGTGGTCACGATCTCGTCCACCGAGTCGACCGTCATCCCGTATTTCCGGTCGCCGTGGCGGAAGATCAGCACCCGCTCGCTCGCCCGGTCCTTCGCCGGCGGCAGTCCGTAGAGCTTGCGCAGGTTGATCAGGGTGATCAGCTCGTCGCGCAGGCTGATGATGCCGTCGACGAAGGCGATCGCATAGGGCGGCTGCAGCAGCGTGTCGGGGTAGTTGATCACCTCGCACACGTCGGCGGTGTCGAGCGCGAAGCTCCGCTCGAAGGCGAACACGATGAAGGTCAGCCGCTTGCGGCCCTGGCTCGCGCGCGTCGCGACCGGACGGGTCTCGGTCGGGGGGTGAAGCTCCCGGCAGCGGCGGGTGGTGTCGACGAGGACCGGGTCCTGCTTCAGAACCTCGTGGTCGAGCATCAGGATGATCTCGTTCTCCTTGCTCAGCAGGCAGCCCCTGACCACGTCGTCGCGCGGCAGGGCCAGCTTGCTGAACTGCAGGATCTCGTCCTGGAAGAAGGTCAGGATGCTGTCGACCGAATAGATCAGCAGGCCGACCGGGCCGGCGTCGGTCTCCATGATCAGCAGCTTGCGACGGACCGGCGCCTCCTGGCTGGCGGCGAGGTCGGCGCCGTCGCCCATGAAGCGGCGGAAGTCGGCGATCGGCACCAGCGTGCCGCGCAGGTTGATCACGCCCACGAAGACGTCGGCGACCAGCACCGACTTCATGATCTCGGGCGCCTCCATCACCTCGCGCACATGGCGCAGGTCCATGGCGCAGGTGGTGTGGCCGAACTGGAAGGTGATGCAGCTCAGCCGCGGCCCGCGGGAGACGGCGGTGGCCGCGCGGCGGCCGGCCAGGGTCTCGCCCATCGGGACCTTCTCGAGATTGAGGATCTCGTGCGGGTCGAGAAGCTGGACGATCCGCTCCCCCTCGTCGAGCTTCAAGAGCCCCTCCACCACCACGTCCTTGGGCCGGCCGGCGCGGGGGCGGAAGTCGACGCGGGCGGTGTCGTGCACGCTCAGCACCTCGCCGGTGCGGTCGAACATCAGGCCGACGCAGAGGTCTCCGTCCTCGATGATGGCGACCTTGACCTCGCCGTCCTGGCGCTCCGGCCGCTCCAGCAGGCGGCGCAGGTCGACGATGGGGATGATCGCGCCGCGCAGGTTGAACAGGCCCAGCAGGAACGGCGGCGTGAGCGGCATGGCCGAGATCTTCGCCGGCTCGTTCACCACCTCCCGGATCACGCCGGCGCGCAGCGCGAACTCGGACCCGTCCAGCCAGAACGAGCCGTAGATCGTGGGGGCGGCGACGGCGGGCTCGGCCTCGGGCCCCGGATCGGGATCGGGCGCCGGATCGGGATCGAGCGCGAGGTCGGCATCCGGCGCGAGGTCGGCGTCGGGAAAGGGGGCTGCGGCCCGGTCGATCGGCGTCGCGGGTTCGGGCCGGGGGCGGCCGGCCGGGAAGGGGCGGGTCTGCGCGACGGAGGAAAAGGTCATGTCATCGCTCCGATGCGGGGGATCTGGACCACCGTGCAGTCGCCCGTCGTGCAGTCGATGGTCACCTGTCGGCCGAGAACGCCGCCCGTATCCTCGAAGATGTTGCGCAGGCCGAGGTTGCGCACCGCGCGGTAGGCGCTTCCCGAGTTGATCGTGCCGACCAGCCGGCTGGGATCGGTGTCGGGCGGCATCGTCATGTTGGCGCCGCCCACCACCAGCGCCTTCATCCGGCGATAGTCCTCGGGGCCGATCTTCATCAGCGTCACCAGCGAGCGCACGGCCTGGTCGACGTGGCGGCCGCTGATCTCGGTCGTCACCTTGCCCGAGTCGGACAGCAGGCAATGCGCCAGCCCGTAGAGGTTGCGCGACGGGTAGAGGAACCCCAGCCCGATGCAGGAGCCCAGGATCGCCGTCAGGACCTGGCCCGGGCCGCCGGTCTTCACCTCCCCGATCTGCACATGCAGCTTCACGGCCGTGGTCATCGCAAAGGCCCCCCGACGCGGGCGGCGGGCCGGTAGATGATCGGCTCGACCTGCTCGAAATCGGTGGCGATATGCTTGAGCGACTCGCTCTCGCCGATGAACAGCACGCCGTCGGGGTGCAGCGCCGAGCGGGCGTGGCGCAGGATCCGCTCCTGATCCGCGGCGCTGAAGTAGATCAGCACGTTGCGCAGGAAGATCGCGTCGAACCGGGGGGTGTTGGCCAGGGGCTTGAGCAGGTTGTGATGGCGGAAGCGGATCCGCGACTTCACCTCCGGCGCGACCCTCCAGCCGTCCTCTTCCGAGCCTTTCATGCGCCGCTCGAACAGCTCGGGCTGCTCGCTCCGGAAGCGGGCCACCGAGCGGCCGCGATAGACGCCGGCCGTCGCCACGTCGATCACGCGCGAGGAGATGTCGGTGCCCAGGATCGTGTAGTCGAAGCGCGCGGCGGCGCTGCGCACCTCCTCCAGGCAGACGCCGATGGTGTGCGCCTCCTCCCCGGTGGAGGCCGCCGCCGACCACACCCGCATCGGGCGGCCGGGCGCGCGGTCGAGGTAGTCGGGGACGAACACCTCGCGGAAATGGGTCCAGACCCGTGGGGTGCGGTAGAAATAGGTCTCGTTGGTGGTGACGCGGTTGGTCAGCTCCTGCCGTTCGGCCGCGTCCTGCGAGACGCGGGCGATATAGGCCTGGTAGTCCGCCAGCCCCAGGTCGCGCAGCCGGGGGCGGAGGCGGGTCACCAGCATCGAGCGGCGCGAGTCGCCGATGCTGATGCCGGTCTGCAGATAGACGATGTCGCGCAGCTTCGCGAAGTCGCCGTCGCTCATCGTCGTCGAGAGATCCATTCAGGCGCACCCGTTGCGAGGTTGTCCGGTCGCCGCCGCTCAGGCGTCCAGCTTGGCGATCTCGTCGTTCAGCCGGCGGGCGCCGCCGCTCAGCCCGTCGGTCGCGGCCGCGATGGTGTCCGAGGCCACCACCGCCTGCTCGGTCGCGTCGACGATCGCCTGGATCGCCTCGGCCACGTCGCGCGCCGCGGTCTGCTGCTCGTTCGCGGCGACCGAGATCTGGGTGATCGACTCGGTCGTGTCGGCGATCCCCGCGAGGATCCGCGAGAAGGCAGAGCCCGCCTCCCGCGACACCTCGCTGCCCTGGCCGACGCGCTTGACCGTCTCGTTGATCAGCTTGGAGATCTCCTTGGTCGCCTGGGAGGAGCGCTCGGCGAGCTTGCGCACCTCGTCGGCCACCACCGAGAAGCCCAGGCCGTGCTCGCCCGCCCGCGCCGCCTCGATCGCGGCGTTGAAGGCCAGAAGGTTGGTCTGGCTGGCGATCTCGGAGATCACCTTGACGATCTCGGAGATCTCCTCCGAGGAGGCGTTGATCAGGTCCATCGCCTCGATCGAGCGGTCGATCGCCTTGGCGCCCTGGTCGGCCTCGTCCTTGGTGCGCCTGGCCACCTCGTCCGACAGGCCGCTGTTCCTGGCGATGGCGTCGATCGAGGCGCTCAGCTCCTCGACCGAGGCGTTGATCTCCTCGGTGGTGCAGCCCAGCGACTGCGCGCCCTCCGCCACGTTCTGCGCCTGGGCGGAGATGTCGGCCGAGCGCTTGAGGAAATCCTCGGCGATCTGGGCGACGTTGCGCTCCACCGCCTTCTGGGCGGAGATGTCGGTGGCGAACTTCACCACCTTGAACGGCTTGCCCCTGGCGTCGAGGATCGGGTTGTAGGAGGCGCTGATCCACACCTCCTTGCCGTTCTTGCCGAAGCGCCGGTACTGCGCGGCCGTGAATTCCCCCGCCGCCAGGTCGGCCCAGAAGGCCTTGTAGTCCTTGCTCTGCACATATTCGGGATCGCAGAACATCCGGTGGTGCTTGCCGCGGATCTCGTCGAGCGAATAGCCGGTGAGCGACAGGAAGTTGTCGTTCGCGGTCAGGATCGCGCCGGTCAGATCGAACTCGATCACCGCCTGGGCGCGGCTGATGGCGGCCATCTTGCCGTCCTGCTCGGCGATGCGCAGCTTCTCGGCGGTGATGTCGGTGGCGAACTTGACCACCTTGAAGACCCGGCCGTTGGCGTCCTTGATCGGGTTGTAGGAGGCGTTGATCCACACCTCCCGCCCGTCCTTGCCGAAGCGCTGGAACTCCCCCGACGCGAGCCGCCCCTCGGCCAGATCCTCCCAGAACGCCTTGTAGCGGCCGCTGCCGACGTAGTCGGGATCGCAGAAGATGCGGTGGTGGCGCCCGCGGATCTCGTCGAGCGTGTAGCCCATCGCCTCGAGGAAATTGGCGTTGGCGCCGAGGATCGTGCCCTTGAGGTCGAACTCGATCATCGCCTGCGCCCGGTCGAGCGCGGCCAGCATCCCGGCGTTCTTGCGCTCCTCGGTGACGTCGGCCCATTCGAGCATGGCGCCGATATAGGCGCCGTCCTCGTCGAAGATGCCGCCGACGTTCAGCGCGAAGCGCAGGTCGCCGACCGAGATGTCGGTGCGGTGGGGCAGGGTCGCGGGGTCGGAGAGCATCTTGCGCTGATGCGCGGGGTTCTTGTGGAACTGGTCGATGCAGGCGCCGACGATCTTCGCGGGGTCGAACGCGGGCCAGACGGCCTGGAACTCCGCCGCCTTGTCGGCCAGCAGCGTGCGCGTCGCCTGGTTGACCTCGGTCACCACCAGGTCGCGGTCGACGGCCATCATCGCGACGGTCGAATTCTCGAACCCGGTGGACTTGCGCAGGCCGACCCTCTGCGCCTGCTTGCGGGCGGTGACGTCGGAGGCGAGCTCGACCACCTTCTCCGGCTTGCCGTCGGGGCCGATCACCGGGGCGTAGGCGGCGTCGATCCACACCTCCCGCCCGCCCTTGCCGAGGCGCCGGAACTCCCCCGCGACGGTCTCGCCCATCGCCAGGCACATCCAGAAATCGGCGTAGTCGTCCGAGGCGGCCAGCGCAGGGTCGCAGAACATCCGGTGATGGCGCCCCCGGATCTCCCCCAGCTCGTAGCCGAGCAGCCCCAGGAACGGAGCGTTCGCCGTCAGCACGGCGCCGTCCAGGTCGTATTCCACGACGGGCTGGACGCGATGGATCGCGTCCAGAACGCCTTTATATTCGAGGTCGTCGTCTGCAGTCTGGACTGCGGCGGCTGCGCTCGCGCTGGCGTTCATGGCTCGCTTCCAAGCTGGTTCAAACTCGACCGGCATGATCGGAGCCGGACCCTAAGGCACGGTTACCGACGCCCCGGCGCCGCCCCTCCGTGAGCGGTGTTTTTGTTGCAAAACAAGCAGATTTCGCCCGCGCGCGCGGGCCCGCGCGGAGGCTGAAGCCCGGGGCGTGCCTGGCCGGGCCGTCTCAGCCGGCGATCAGCAGGCGGGCGGCGGCGAGGACGCGGTCCCAGGCGGCATCGGCGGCGGCGGGGAGGTCGGGCTCGGCCCCGTCCAGCCAGCGATCCACCGCCGAGCGGGCGACGAGGATCGCGATCTCGGCCAAGGGGCGCGCGATCTCCTGCGCCTGGCGGGGGGCGAGACCCAGGGCGCCGGCCTGGCCGGCGGCGCGGGCGGCGATCACCTCGACCAGGTCGTCGTGCACGCCCATCATCACCCGGTCGTGAAGCTGGCGAAGCGCCAGGCTGTCCCGCGCCAGGCGGCCGACGCCCTCGATGATCTCGCGGTTCTCGGCCAGCTGGGCGGCGTGCCGGCGCATCAGCCGGCGCAGGTCGTCGGCCAGCGGGCCGGTCCCGGTGCGGAACGCCTCGACCGCGTCCGCGGGGAACGGCGGCGGGCGCCCGATCGCCGCGGCCTCCTTGTTGGGAAAGAAGTTGAAGAAGGTCCGCGGGCTGATCCCCGCACGCTGCGCGATCGCCTGCGTGGTCACCGCCTCGAACCCCAGCTCGCGCGCCAGGGACAGGGTGGCGAGCTGGATCTCCCGCTCCGTCTGCAGGCGGCGACGCTCGCGCAGCGAGGGACGGGCGGTGGCGGAGGGCTTCGGCAAATCTTGCATAGTGTGCAAACTATGCATAGTGTGCGCCGCAACATCAAGACAGAATCGAGGCGCCCCCCGCCGATGCCGACACCTTCCACGCTCCTCCGCCCGCCCTCCGTCGCGCGGCTCGCCGCCGCGGCGCGCGTCCTCCTGCTGGGGGCGGCGCTCGCAGCCCCCGCCGGGCCTGCGCCGGCGCAGCAGGGGGCGCCCGGCGCCGCCGCGCCGCCCGCCCGGGTGGGGGTGATGGAGATGCATCGCCAGCCTGCGCCGCGGGTGGCGGCGCTGCCCGGCCGCGCGGTCGCCTACCAGCAGGTCGAGGTGCGCCCGCGCGTCGACGGCATGGTGCAGGCGATCCTCTACACCCCCGGCGCGCCGCTGAAGGTGGGCGAGCCGCTGTTCCAGCTCGACGACGCCGCCTATGCCGCCGAGGTCGCCTCGGACGAGGCCGCGCTCGCCGCGGCCGAGGCGCAGCTGCCCCTGGCCGAGGCGGCGCTGACCCGGGCCGAGCGGCTGCAGGGCTCGGGCTACACCGAGGCGGAGGTCGAAGCCGCCCGCTCCGCCCTGGCCGAGGCGCAGGCCGCCCGCGACTCCGCCCGGGCCGCGCTGCAGCTCGCGCGGACGCAGCTGTCCTGGACCACGATCCGCGCCGGCATCGAGGGCGTGGCCGACGTCGCCGGGGTCTCGGTCGGCGACCTGGTCACGGCGGGCCAGTCCGACGCGCTGACCACGCTGACCCGGCTCGACCCGATCTACGTCGACATGCAGGAGACCTCGGCCCGGATCCTGGCGATGCGCCGCGAGATCGAGGCCGGGACCGTCGCCCGCGCCTCGACCCTCGCCGCCCGCCTGACGCTGGAGACGGGCGAGGTCTACGAGGGCGAGGGCGCGCTGGCGGCGCCGGGGCGGCTGGTCTCGACCTCCACCGGCACGGTGACCATGCGCTTCCGCTTCGCCAACCCCCGCCACATGATCCTGCCCGGCATGTTCCTGCGCGGCGAGGTCGAGCTGGGCGAGACGCAGGCCTTCCTGGTCCCCCAGCGCGCCGCCGGCCGCGACCGCGCCGGCGCCCTGACCGCCTTCGTGGTGGCCGCGGACTCCACCGCGCGCAGCGTGCAGCTGACCGAGATCGGAAGCTGGAACAACGCCTGGATCGTCACCGCCGGGCTGGAGGAAGGCGACCGGCTGATCCTCGACGGGATGAAGAGCCTCAGGGCGGGGATGGCGGTCGACCCGACGCCCTCGACGATCGACGCAGACGGCCTGGTGCAGCCGCTCGACCGGGCCGCCGATGCGGCCGCCGTCGCGACGGGGGACTGAGCCGATGGCCGCCTTCTTCATCCGCCGCCCGGTGTTCGCCTGGGTGCTGGCGATCGTGACCATGCTGGCCGGGGTCTTCGGGCTCGGCTCCCTGCCGATCTCGCAATATCCCGACATCGCGCCGACCACGGTCTCGATCCGCGCCACCTACCCCGGCGCCGCCGCCGCCACCGTCGAGAACGCGGTGACCACGATGATCGAGGACGGGATGACCGGGCTCGACGGGCTGACCTACATGACCTCGAGCTCGTCGGAGGGCTCGGCCTCGATCCGGCTGACCTTCGACGAGACGGTCGACCCCGACATGGCCCAGGTGCAGGTGCAGAACAAGCTGCAGCTGGTGCAGTCGCGCCTGCCCAACGCGGTGACGCAGCAGGGGGTCTCGGTCACCCGCTCGACCTCCTCGATCCTGCTGGTGGGGGCGCTGGTCTCGGAAGACGGGCGCTATTCGACGCTGGAGCTGGGCGACATCCTCGGCGCCACCTTCGAGGACGCGATCCAGCGGACCGAGGGCGTGGGGTCGATCAACGTCTTCGGCTCGCAATACGCCATGCGGGTCTGGCTGAACCCCGAGCGGCTCTACCAGCACCAGCTGACCGCGCAGGACGTGACCGAGGCGGTCGCCGAGCAGAACACCGACGTCACCGTCGGCCAGCTCGGCGACCAGCCCACCGTGCCGGGCCAGCAGATCGCCTTCACGCTCAACGCCCAGTCGCAGCTGACCTCGGTCGAGGAGTTCGAGCGCATCGTGCTCAAGACCAACGCCGACGGCTCCAACGTGCTGCTGGCGGACGTGGCGACCATCGAGATCGGGGCGCAGGACTACGGCTCGACCTCGCGCTTCAACGGCCATCCCGCGGCGGGCTTCGGCGTGAACCTCGCAACCGGCGCCAACGCGGTCGAGACGGCGGCGCGGGTGCGCGAGACGGTGGCGGGGCTGGCGCCCTCGCTGCCCAAGGGGGTCACGGTCGAATACCCCTACGACACCTCGCCCTTCGTCGAGGAGTCGATCACCCAGGTCTACCACACGCTGGCCGAGGCCATCGGGCTGGTGTTCCTGGTGATCCTGCTGTTCCTGCAGAGCTGGCGGGCCACGATCATCCCCACGCTGGCGGTGCCGGTGGTGCTGCTGGGCGCCTTCGCGGTGCTGGCCGCGCTGGGCATGTCGATCAACACCCTGACCATGTTCGCGCTGGTGCTGGCCATCGGCCTGCTGGTCGACGACGCCATCGTGGTGGTCGAGAACGTCGAGCGGGTGATGGCCGAGGAAGGCCTCGGCCCGCGCGAGGCGACCGAGAAGTCGATGAAGGAGATCTCCTCGGCGCTGATCGGGATCGTGCTGGTGCTGTCGGCGGTGTTCCTGCCGATGGCCTTCATGGGCGGCTCGACCGGGGTGATCTACCGGCAGTTCTCGGTGACGATCATCGCGGCGATGGCGCTGTCGCTGGGGGTGGCGCTGATCCTGACGCCGGCGCTCTGCGCGCAGCTGCTGCGGCCCTCGCACGGGCCCGCGCGGCTGGCGCCCCTGCGCGCGTTCAACCGCGGCCTCGACCGGGCCACCGAGGGCTACGGCGGCGCGGTGCTGCGGCTGGGGCGGCGGCCGTTCCGGATGCTGGTGGTGCTGGCGGCGGTGGGGCTGGGGGCGGCCTGGGTCTACGACCGGGTGCCGTCCTCGTTCCTGCCGGCCGAGGACCAGGGATCTTTGATGGCGATGATCCAGCTGCCCCAGGACGCGGTGGTCGCCCAGACCCGCGAGGCGGTGGCCGCGCTCGAGACCTACATGCTGGAGGAGGAGCGCGAGTCCGTCGCCTCGGTGTTCGGCGCGGTGGGCTTCAGCTTCGGCGGCTCAGGCCAGAACAACGCCATGCTGTTCGTGCGCCTGAAGGACTTCGCCGAGCGCGAGGGTCATGACGCCGCCGGCGTGGTGGCGCGGGCCAACGCTCATTTCTTCAACAACCCGATGGGCCAGATCCTGGTCCTGCAGCCCCCCGCGATCCCGGGCATGGGCAACACCTCGGGCTTCACCCTGCAGCTGGTGGACCAGCGCGGGAACGGGGCCGAGGCGCTGAACGCGGCCGCCGACGAGCTGGTGGCGACGGCGCAGGCCGACGGCCGCGTCACCAGCCTGCGCGGGAACGAGGCGCAGGAGAAGACCGCCCTGAAGCTGGTGATCGACCAGCCCAAGGCCGAGGCCCTGGGCCTGAGCCTGTCGGAGGTCAACGGCATGCTCTCGACCATCTTCGCGGGCGACTACGTCAACGACTTCTCGATGGGCGACGACCTGCGCGAGGTGATCGTGCAGGGCGACGCCCGCTGGCGGATGCAGCCCGGCGACGTCTTCGCCTGGCACGCGCGCAACGCCGACGGCGAGATGGTCCCCTTCTCGGCCTTCATGAGCCAGGAGTGGATCCGGGTCGCCCCCTCGCTCGCCCGCTACGGCGGCGCGCGGGCGCTGGAGCTGTCGGGGTCTCCGGCGGCGGGCGTCAGCTCCGGCGACGCGATGGCGGCGATGGAGGAGCTGGTCGCCGAGCTTCCCGGCGGCTACGGCGTCGCCTGGACGGGGCTCAGCTACCAGGAGCGTCTGTCGGGCGACCAGGAGCCGCTGCTGTACTCGCTGTCGGCGCTGGTGGTGTTCCTGTGCCTCGCGGCGCTCTACGAAAGCTGGTCGGCGCCGGTCGCGGTGATGCTGGCGGTTCCGGTCGGCGTGCTGGGCGCGCTGGTGGCGACCTGGGGCTTCGACCAGACCAACGACGTCTATTTCAAGGTCGGGCTGCTGACCACCATCGGCCTGGCGGCGCGCAACGCCATCCTGATCGTGGAGTTCGCCCAGACCCTGCGCGCCCGGGGCGAGGGCCTGCTGGACGCCACGGTGACCGCGGCGCGGATGCGGCTGCGGCCGATCCTGATGACCTCGCTCGCCTTCGGCTTCGGGGTGCTGCCGCTGGCGCTCGCCTCGGGCGCCGGCGCGGGCGCACAGAAATCCATCGGCATCGGCATGCTGGGCGGGATCGTGTTCACCGCCGTCTTCGGCCTGGTGATGGCCCCGGTGCTGAACGTGGCGGTCGGCCGCCTCTTCGGCCGCAACGCCGCGCCGCCGCCTGCCGCCGCCCCGTCCGCGCCGCAGCCGTCCGGCCCGCAGGAGAGCCTCCGATGACCCGTCTTCCCCTGATCCTGGCCCTGCTGGCGGCCGGCTGCACCACCGTTGGACCCGACTATGCCGCGCCGACCGCGCCCCTGCCGGCGGCCTATGTCGGGCGGACCTCGGCCGCCGCCGCGGACCTCTCGACCCGGCCCTGGTGGCAGGACTACGGCGACGCGATGCTGGCGGGCTACGTGGCGCAGGGGCTGGACGCCAACCTCGACGTCGCCGCCGCGGTGGAGCGCATCCGCCAGGCCCAGGCCAACCTGCGCACGACCGGCCTGAACGCCCAGCTCTCGGGCCCCGCCAGCCTGGACGCGACCCGCAGCGGGGGCGAGGGGCTGTCGGCCTCCACCACCGGGGCCGCGGGCCTCTCGGCGGGCTATGTCATCGACCTCTTCGGCGGCGTCGAGCGCGGCCGGCAGAGCGCGCAGGCCAGCCTGATCGCCGCCCGCGCCGACGTCGAGACGGCGCGGCTCGCCTGGCTCGCCTCCCTCGTCTCGGCCTATTCCGACGCGCGCTACTACCAGGAGGCGCTGGAGCTGGCGCGCGAGACCATCGCCGCGCGCGAGGAGACGGTGCGCATCACCGCCCGCCAGCGCGAGCTGGGCGCCGCCACCGACTACGAGGTGGCCGAGGCGCAGGCGCTGCTGGACAGCGCGCGCGCCGCGCAGCCGCAATATCTCGCGGGCTTCAACGCCAACGTCTTCGCCATCGCGGCGCTGCTGGACCGGCCGGCGGGGCCGATCCTGGCGCAGATGCAGCCGGGCGCCCCGCAGCTGCGCGTGCCGGCCGCGCCCGGCGCCGGCGCGCCCGCCGACCTGCTGCGCGCCCGCCCCGACGTGCGCAGCGCCGAGGCCGCCTACGCCGCCGCCGTCTACGACGTGGGCGTGGCGGAGGCCGAGCTCTATCCCTCGCTGGAGCTGTCGGGGAGCATCTCGCTGTCCACCGACGTCTCGACCTGGGCTTTCGGGCCGACGCTGACGATCCCGGTGCTGAACCGCGGGACGCTCGAGGCCTCGCGCGATGCGGCCCTGTCGCTGGCCGAGCAGGCCCGCATCGCCTGGCGCGCCAGCGTCAACGGGGCGGTGCAGGACGTGCAGACCTCGCTGTCTACCCTCGCCCAGCAGCGCCGCCGCACCGCCGCGCTGCGCCAGGCGGCCGAGAGCTACGGCCGCGCCCTGTCGCTGGCGCAGGAGACCTACCGCGCCGGGGCGATCACGCTGCTGGACCTGCTGGACACCGACCGCTCGACCGCCGCGGCGCGGATCCTGGCGGCCTCCGCGGCCAACGACGCGGCCAAGGAGTGGGCGACCCTCCAGATCTCGCTGGGCGCCGGCGCGGCCGCTCCGCAAGGCTGACGCGGACGCGATCGCGGGGGGGGCGCCGGCGCGAGGGGCCGTGGAGGGGGCGGCGAGTTCCGGCGCCCACCAGTCCCGCGGCGCCCCCCCTGCCGCGGCCCGGTCGGCAGCATCGCCGCCGCGATCGCGATCCGGGGCCCGCCGGCAGGCGGCGCGACGGCACGAACGGCGCGATCGCCACCGGCCCGTCGGCGAGGCCGCCGCGCCGGTGCTGCAGCGGCGGCCGTCACGGAAGGT
>CAXGVP010000037.1:0-12278 GCA_964013055.1 uncultured Albimonas sp. | reverse complement strand
GGGCAGGCGGCGGTCGGGCAGGCGGCGGTAGGGCAGGCGGCGGTCGGGCAGGCGGCGGTCGGGCAGGCGACGGCCGGGCAGGCGGCGATGCAGACGACTGCATGTCCGGCGACGGCGGAGCGGCTCGGGCGGCGGCGGGCCAGGCGGAGGGGCGCGTCAGGCGGCGAGGGCTTTCAGGTGCGTGGCGGGGTCGGCGAGCGCCCGGGGCTCGGGGCGGGCGCGCTCGACCAGCATCTTCTCGATGAAGCGGCGCTCGCGGCCGGCGTCGAACATCACGCCGCCACGCACCACCCCGTCCTCGAGCCAGAATTCGCAGGCGCCGCGGGCGCCGGTCTCGCCGCGGGCGACGACCTGCATTCCCTCGCGCCACAGGCCCACGACCTGCAGGTTGCGGTCGAGCTGGTCGGACCACATCCACGGCGTCTCGGGGCGCGGCGACGGGCGGCCGAGGATCGCCTCGGCGGCGACCTTCGCCTGGGTCTCGGCGTTGCGCCAGGTCTCCAGCCGCAGGGGGCCGCCGTAGAGCGGGTGCTCGGTCTCGGCCGCGTCGCCGATGGCATAGGCGCGCTCCAGCCCCTGCAGGCGGCAGACCGCGTCGGTCAGCAGGCCGCCTGCCCCCCCGTGGGGAGAGGGGCGGACGCGGCGGCTCAGTCCTCCTCGCTCGCCTCCTGGCGCTCGAGGTAGTCGATGAAGGCGATGGCTGCGTTGGAGAGCAGGTTGCGCTGCGCCTGCGCCGCCGCCTCGGCGTCGCCGGTCTCCAGCGCGCCGGCGAGCGCGAGGTGCCCCTCGACCGACTTGTCGCGCCAGCGCTGCTCGGAGAGGGTCGAGACGCGCATCATGTGGATCGCGTCCTCGAACTGCTGGATCGCGGCGGCCAGCACCTCGTTGCCGATCGCCTCGAAGACGGCGGCGCGGATCCGGCGGTGGGCGGCGATGTAGTCGTCGCTGTCGCCGGCCAGGACCTCCATGCGGATCAGCGCGGCGAGGCGCTTGCGCGGGCCCTCGTCCAGTCGCTCGACCGCGCGGCGCAGGGCATAGGGCTCGAGCCGCAGGCGCAGCTCGGTGACCTCGTGCACGAACTGCGGGGACAGGCGCGGAAAGCGGAAGCCGCGGCGGCCCTGCTCGAGCAGGCCGTCGCGCACCAGCATCGCCAGCGCCTCCCGCACCGGCGTGCGCGAGACGCCCATGTCGTCGGCGATCGACAGCTCCTGGAACCTGGCGTCGGGGGGGAATTCGCCCGCGGTGATGCGCTCCTTGAGCGCCTCGTAGACCTGGTGGCGCAGGTCGGCGACGCGGACGATCGTTCTCGACGCCATGGGCGTTTCCTCCCGGAGATGTGCCGACGGAATACAGAATCCATCGGCGAGCTGTCCAGATCGCGCGTGCCGTAGCGTCCCCCGCGGGGGCTGGCGCGGGTTTCGCCCGCCGCGGCGGACAAGCCGCTTGCACGCTCGCGAGTCATTCGTATGCCGTATACGCAAATCACGGAGGTTCGCCATGGACAAGCCCGTCCGCCTGCACGACCGCTAGCCCGAGCTGGGGACCGGCCCGATCCCGGTGACCCCCTACGTCGATCCCGACTACTGGGCGCTGGAGAAGGCGCACATCTTCAAGAAGGTCTGGCTGCACGTCGGTCGGGTGGAGGAGATCGCCAGGGTCGGCGACGACGTCGTGCGCGAGATCCCGGCGGCCGACGCCTCGGTGATCGTGGCGCGCAACCGGCAGAAGGGCCTCTCGGCCTTCCACACCGTCAGCTCGCACCGCTGGAACAAGGTCGGCGACCAGCCCTAGGGCAAGACCCGGAAGTTCTTCTGCAAGTTCCACGGCTGGGCCTGCGAGCTGGACGGCTCGCTGTCGGGCGTGCCGGACGAGGGCTCATTCCTCGATCTCGACAAGTCCTGCCACGGGCTGACGCCGATCTCGGTCGACACCTGGAACGGCTTCGTCTTCATCTGCATCGACCAGACGCCCGCGATGAGCCTGTCGGAGTTCCTCGACCCCATGTACGGCGGCCTGAAGGACTATCCGTTCGAGCGGTTCACCGCCTGCTATTCGTGCAACACCATCGTCGACTGCAACTGGAAGGTCGCCATCGACGCCTTCCAGGAGACCTGCCACGTCGGCTATGTGCACGGCCGCTCGATCGCCGACGCGATCATGACGGACGAGGATGGCGACCCGCATCCCATCGACGGGCCGTGCGGCGACGTCCACCGCCGGCTGGGCGTGGCGGGCAACCCCAAGGCGGCGACGCAGGGCTCGGCCGGGGGGGCGGACGACTCCGTGGCGGGCGCGCAGGCGACGGGCAAGGCCATCGCCTCGAAGGCGCTGAAGGTGGGGGCGGGGGGCACGAAGCTCGACTTCTCCGACGTGGTGCTGCCGGACCTGCTGAACTGGACCAACCACCCGCACGGGGCCTTCGACATCAACGCGATGTTCCCGGACTTCTACCTGTCCTGCAGGCCCGACTACCTCCAAGCCTACAACTTCCGCCCCATCTCGCACAACAAGACCAGCTTCGAGACGCGGGCCTGCTACCCCGAAATGAAGACCGCCGGCGGCCGCTTCTATCAGGAGTACATGAAGGTCGCCCTGCGCGACGTGCTGCTGGAGGACCTGGGCGCCCTGGAGATGACCCGGAAGGCCGCCGAGACCGGCGCCAAGTCCCACATGATCCTGCAGGACTTCGAGATCATGGTCCGCCACCAGGCCGTGGTGGTCGAGCGCCTGATCCAGGAAGGCCTGGCCCGCGACGGCCAGGTCGCGGCCGAGTGAAAGGGCCCGAGATGACCGAGATGCTCCCCGCCCCCTTCGCCGTCCTGGAATCCTGGCCCGCCTGGCGCCTGCCCACCGAGACCGAGCGCATCGCCCGCCGCGTCTCCCTGCAGTTCCCCGAGATCAAGGCCTTTGCAGATGTGATGCTGCCCCATGTCGAGGAGATCTGCGCGCATATCGACGCTCACCAGGCCGAGGACGGCTCCTACGACGCGCAGACCCTGAACCTCTTTCACCTCCTCCTGTCGCTGGCCGAGGTGGCGCCCGCGATCGAAAGCTACGACCCCGAGGTGGTGGTGATCGACGGCTACGAGACCAGGCGCTTCATGCCCGAGGAGCGTCACCCCCTGCGGCCGGCGATCTGACCATGGAATGCCAGGTCTTCTCCTTCGCCGACCCCGACCAGGAGGTCCTGCCCGACGGGCCCTACATGAGCGCGGTGGTCGGCGAGGCGCTCTCGGTCGGCGTGGTGACCTTCCGCCTGCCCCGCGGCCCGGAAGTGGCCCCCAAGTCCCATGCCCATGGCGAGGAACTGACGTTCCAGTTGCGCGGCGGCTGCACCGAGAACCTGGGCGACAGCGTCGAGACCCCCGACGGCTCGGTCGAGCTGGAGGCGGGCCGGGCGATGCTGATGCCGGCCGAGCAGCCGCACTTGGGCCTCAACCGCTATGACGACGCCGGCTGGCGCCTGCGCCTGAACGTGGTCAGCCCGCCGCGGGCCGAATATGGCGCCAGGGGCGCCCCCAGGGCCTATTGCCCGACCGACACGGGCAAGGGGGAGGAAGCATGAGCGCCCCCGAAACCGCCCGGGTCGTGGACAGCGGCATGGGGACGGCCCCGTTCTCGGTCGAGGGCGCCGTGATCTCGGCCGAGATGGCCTGGATCGACGCCCCCGACGGCCCCGAGGAGATGGTGGCCCTGCTGGAGGGCGCCGCCCTGCTGATCTCGAGCCCCGACCGCTACGCGCAGAGCGCGGGCCAGGGCGTGCTGATCCCCGCCGGCGCCCCGCGCCGCTGGGAGCCCACGTGCCGCGCACTGATCTACCGGGGCAGGCCGCGGGGATGAGCCGCCCTCCCCGCCGCCCGGCCGGAGATCCTGGCCCGGCTCGCCGCCCTGGAGGACCGCCGCGCCATCGAGGACGTGATGCAGGTCTACGCCGAGGCGGCGGACGCCAAATACGGGCCTGACCGCCGCAAGCTGGGCCCCGAGGCCGTGCGCGCCGCCGCCCGGGCCCAGGCCGCCTGTTTCACGCCCGATGCGGTCTGGAAGGGCGGCGGCTTCGGCGGCGACCTGACCCGGCGAGCGGCCCTCGCGGCCTTCTTCGAGACCAGCCCCTGGCGCTTCACCTCGCATCTCTACGCCGCCCTGCGGCTGCGCCTGCGCGGCGACCGGGCCGAGGCGCGCTGATCGAGATCGGCGTGCAGGAGGGCCACGGCGCCCTCCTCCTGCTCACCGGCGAGGTCCGCCAGGACTGGGCGCGCCTGCCCGCCCCCGAAGCCGGACCCGAGCCGACGCTCGCCGCCTCTCCCTGGCGGATCGCCGCCATGGAGTTCGTGTCCCTTCACGCCGCCCGCCTCTCGGACGACGCCGAGAGCCTGCGCTGCCTGATCCCGCTGGGAGAGACCGTCTGATGGGTTTTCACGCCGGCGCCCCCGCCCCCGCGCCCGCGCCCACCCCCGGCGCCCCCGGCCCCCGGATCGCCGAGACCCTGTGCCCGGTGGTCGAGAACCGCCCCGTGAACGCCGAATACCGCCTGCTGACCGTCGAGGCGCCGGCGGTGGCGCTTGCGGCCGTCTCCGGCCAGTTCTTCCACCTGCTCTGCCCGCCCGCGGGCGCCGACCGCCCGTTCCTGCGCCGGCCGATGAGCATCTTTCGCATCGACCGCGAGGCCGGGCGGCTGAGTTTCCTCTACAAGGTGACCGGCGTCGGCGCCCGCGGCCTGGCCACCCTGGTCCCGGGCGACACGCTGGACGCGATGGGCCCGCTGGGCGTGGGTTTCACCCTTCCCGAGGGCACGAAGCGGGTGCTGATGGTCGCCCGCGGCGTCAGCCTCGCCACCCTCGGGCCGCTGGCGGCCGAGGCCGCGGCGGCCGGAGCGCAGGTCGCCGCCCTGCTCTCCGCCCGCCGCCCCGACCTGCTGATGTCGCGCGAGGAGTTGGCGGCCGCCGGCGCCGAGGTGATCGAGGCCACCGACGTCGACGCCTCCTCCGATCCCGCCGCGATGCTGGCGCGGATCGAGGCGATGCACGCGCAGGCGCCGTTCGACTTCGCCGCAACCTGCGGCTCCAACCGACTGTTCCGCATGGTGCGCGACTTCTGCGCCGACCGCGGCGTGGCGGGCCAGATCGTGCTCGAGGCGCGGATGGGCTGCGGGCTGGGCATGTGCCTCGCCTGCGTCGCTCCGATCCGCACGCCTCAGGGCGGCACGTCCTATCGCCGGGTCTGCTACGACGGCCCCGTCTTCGACATCCAGGAGGCCACCGGATGGCAGGGATGACCCTCGACGCGCGCGGCGCGCGCCCGGTCGACGGAACCGTGGACCTCTCGGTCGCCATCGGCTCGGTGCGGCTGGCGAACCCGGTGATGCCCGCCTCTGGCGCCATCGCCGAGGCGATGGCCCGGGTCTCGGACCTCTCGGCGCTGGGGGCGGTG
Organism: uncultured Albimonas sp.; assembly: GCA_964013055.1. Lineage (GTDB taxonomy): Bacteria > Pseudomonadota > Alphaproteobacteria > Rhodobacterales > Rhodobacteraceae > Albimonas. The sequence continues at coordinate 6,851 of CAXGVP010000037.1, read as the reverse complement.
GTGCTCAAGACCATCACGCCCGACCTGCGCGAGGGCGTCCTGCCGCCGCGGGTGGCGGAGTTCGCGGACGCCACGTTGTTCTCGATCGGCATCCCCTCGAAAGGGCCGGCGCATCTGGTGGACGCGACGATCCCCTTCTACGACGGGTTCGGCCCGCCGCTGGTCGCCTCGATCTCCGCCGACACGGCCGAGGACCACGTCCCCGAGGGCGAGGCCCGCGTCGTCACCGTCGACGGCCGCCGGCTGTGCGTGATCGACGCCCCCGACGGGTGGTTCGCGCTCGACGAGCTGTGCAACCACGGGCAGGCCTTCCTCTCCGAGGGCTACTGCGACACCGGCGACTGCCAGATCGAGTGTCCGCTGCACGGGGGCCTGTTCGACTACCGCGACGGCTCCCCCAGGGCGACCCGGTGGACAAGCCGATGCGCACCTACCCGCTGCGCGTCGCCGACGGCACGGTCGAGGTCGCGCTTCGAGCGCGCCCCTCGCGTCCAAGACCGCCCGGATCGCGGTGATCGGCGCCGGCGGCGCCATCGCCATGCAGGGCGCCCACCCGTTCGACTGGGTGGACTACGGCGACACCGGGATCATCCATGACGTCGACGCGGTGATCGGAGCGATGGACCTGGCCCTGCCGGGGATCGAGACCACGCCCCACCGCTTCCGCGCCCTCCCCTCCACCGGGATCTCTGCCGCCGACCGGATCGAGCTCGCCCACGCCGTCGAGGCGGCGCTGGCGCAGGGCTGCGACGGGGTCGTGTCGACCCACGGCGCCGCGACGCTGGAGGAGACGGCGTTCTTCCTGTCCTGCGTGCTCGCGCCCTCGGCCGCGGTGGTGGTGACCGGGGCCCAGCGCCCGCCCGATACCGCCGCCTCCGACGCGCTGCCGGGGCTGCGGGCGGCGGTGGCGGCGGCCGCGGCGGCGCCGGGCGGGGTCTACGTCCCGATGAACGGGGAGCTGTTCGATGCGGCCTCGGCCGGGAAATCGGCCAACCACGCGCTCGACGCCTTCGTCTCGCCGGGGCTCGGCCCGCTGGGCGACGTCGACGCCGCCGGCCGCCTGCACCTGATGCGCCTGACGCCCGCCCCGCCGCATCGCTTCGCGATCCCGGCGGCGCTGCCGCGCGCGGACGTGGGCTTCTCCGACGCCGGCGCCGACGGGACCGCGGTCGAGGCCTTCGTGGCGGCCTGCGCAAGGGCGCTGGTCTCGGCCGGCCTGCCGCCGGGGCGCGCCGCCTCGGCCGAGCGGGCGGCGCTGGAGGCCGCGGCCGCCGCGGGCGTGCTGGTCATCCAGTCGTCGCGCGCGCCGCGGGGCCGGGCGCCGCTGCTGGCCTGGACCCAGGGCAAGGGGATCCTCTCGGGCGGCGGATCGTCGCCGGCCAAGGCCCGGATCCTCGCCATGCTGGCCCTGGCCGAGGGATTGCAGGCCGAGACGTTGCAGGGCCGGCTCCTGCACTGGGGCGAGGCGCCGACCCGGCGCTGAACGCAGGCGGCCAGGCCGCGAACCGGCAGGGGACAAGCCGATGGGCAAGCCGGTCCCGATGCCGGGAACCGCGGTGGCGGTCCATGATGTCGGGGTGGGCGCGCTGGCGCTGGTCTCGGCGCTGATGCTGGCGGCGATGACCATCGGGGGCGAGGCGCTGCTGCGCTCCTCGGGCCTGAGGGTGCTGAGGGGCGTGGTGGACCTGTCGGAACACGCGCTGTTCTGCATCGCCGTGCCGAGCGCGCCGTGGCTGCTGCGCCGCGACGGGCGCCTGAGCGTCAACGTGCTGGTCGCGCGCCTTCCCGGGCCGGCCTCGCGGGCGATGGCGGCGCTGACCGACCTGATCGGGCTGGCCGCCTGCGCAGTGCTGCCGGTCTACGGGCTGCGCGTGCTCGGCCAGTCCTGCGCGCGCGGGCAGATGATCTTCCAGGACATCGTGCTGATGGACTGGTGGCTGCAATGGCAGCTGCCGCTGGCGGCCCTGCTGATGGGCCTGGGCTTCGCGGGCCGGCTGCTCGCCCCGCGCGCGCCGCGCAGCGAGCTCGACACGCTTTCCGACGAGGGGGTCTGAGATGCCCGAATGGGCCTTCGCCATGCTGGTCATGTTCGGCGGCGTCACGGCGCTGCTGCTCTCGGGCCTGCCGATCGTCTTCGCCTTGCTGGCCGTGACCATCGTCGGCGCCTGGCTGTTCCTGCGCGAGGACCTCGGGCTGATGCAGATGGTGCGCAACATGCGCGCCGCGGTGGGGCAGTTCGCGCTGGCCCCGATCCCGCTGTTCGTGCTGATGGGCGAGATCATGCTGCACACCGGCATGGCCGCGCGCTCCATCGACGCCATCGACCGGCTGATCGCCCGCGTGCCGGGGCGGCTGTCGATCGTGGCGGTGCTGGGGGGGACGCTGTTCAGCTCGCTGTCGGGCTCGACGCTCGCCAACGCCGCTGTGCCGGGCAAGACGCTGTTCCCGGAGATGAAGCGGCGCGGCTATCACAACGCCGTCGCAGTGGGGCCGATCCTGGCGGTCGGCGGCATCGCCATGCTGATCCCGCCCTCGGGGCTGGCGGTGATGCTGGGCAGCCTGGCGCGGATCTCGATCAACGACCTGCTGATCTCGGCCATCGTGCCGGGGCTGCTGATGGCGGTGCTGTTCGTGGGCTACGTGATCGTGCGGGTGAAGCTGAACCCGGCCCTGGCGCCGGCCGACGAGACCGAGACCCTGCCCCTGCGCGAGCGCCTGCGCCCGGTGCTGCTCTACGTCCTGCCGCTGGGGCTGATCTTCGTGGCCGTCGTCGGCTCGATGTTCGCCGGCGTCGCCACCGCGACCGAGAGCGCGGCGCTCGGCGTCTTCTCCACGATCCTCGCGGCGCTGGCCTATCGCTCCCTGAGCCTCGAGGCATTGAAGAAATCGCTGTTCGAGACGCTGGCCTTCTCGGCGATGATCCTGTTCGTGATCTGCACCTCGGGCGCCTTCTCCCAGGTGCTGGCCTTCTCGGGCGCCACGCAGGAGGTCAGCCGCATGGTGACCGAGGCGGGCTGAGGCCGCTGATGCTGGTGCTGGGGATGCTGGGCATCCTGGTGGCGCTGGGCTGCTTCATGGACCAGGTGTCGATGATGATGCTGACCCTGCCGATCTTCATGCCCATCGTCGGCGCGGCCGGCATCGACCCGCTATGGTTCGGGGTGATGGCGCTGATCGTGGCCTTCCCCGACCTGGTCTCCTTCCTGCCGGAGCTGATGCGATGAAGCCCCCCGCCCTGACGCTGGTCCGCCCGCGCGACCTCGACCACGCGCTGGAGCTGATGGGCGGCGAGGACGTCCGCCCGCTGGCCGGGGGCCAGAGCCTGGGCGCCGCGCTCAACCTGCGCCTCGAGGCGCCGTAGCTGCTGGTGGACCTCAACGTCCTGCGCAGCGGCCTGGTGGCCGAGGCGATCCCCCTGCTGGCGCTGGCCATGCCCCATGTCGCCCATCCCGCGATCCGCAACCGCGGCGCCACCGCCGGCAGCCTCGCCTGCGCCGACCCCGCCGCCGCGGCGACTTCGCCGCCGTCGGCTTCGCCGCCCGCGCCCGGATCGAGGCCGGCGCGGTGCAGTAACTGGACCTCGTCGCCTCCGCCTCCGAACCCGCCCCAACCCTGCTGGAGGCGGTCGCCGAGGCCGCGCTCGGCCGCCCTGCCGGCCCCGACCTGGTGGAGGCGCTGGCCGGGCTCACGGCAGCGGCGCTCGACCCGATGCCCAGCGCCGGCTCCCCGGCGCTGAAGCGCGCCCAGGGCCGCGCGCTGGCCGCCCGCGTCCTGACGGAGCTGTGCGCATGAAGGACCTCGACCCCGCCGCCCCCGACCGGCTGAGCTTCACCCTCAACGGCGCGCCGGTGACCATCCCCCGCCCCGTCCGCGGCCATCTCGGCGACCTGCTGCGGGGCGAGCTGCGCCTGACCGGCACGCACCTGGGCTGCGAGCAGGGGGGCTGCGGCGCCTGCAACGTGCTGATCGACGGCCGCGCCGCCCGCGCCTGCCTGACCCAGGCGGCCAGGTCGAGGGCCGCGACGTCCGCACGATCGAGGGCCTGACCGCCGACGGAACCCTCAAGGCCCTGCAGGACGCCTTCGTCGCCCGCAACGCCCTGCAATGCGGGTTCTGCACGCCGGGCATGCTGATCTCGGCGCAGGAGCTGCTGGACGACGACCCGGCGCCGAGCCGCAAAGCGATCCGCGACGCGATCTCGGGCAACATCTGCCGCTGCACCGGCTACCACGCCATCGAGGACGTGGCCCGGGGCCGGACCCCGCCCGCGCCCTAGGCCGACGGCGTCGGCGCGCCCCTGCCCCGCGCCGACGCCCGTCGCGCCGCCGAGGGCCGGGGCGCCTATCTCGACGACGCGACGCCCGCCCGCTGCGGCCATGTCGCCTTCGTGCGCGGCCCCTACGCCCACACCCGGATCCTCTCGGTCGACCTCGACGAGGCCCGCGCCACCCCCGGCGTGATCGCCGTGGTCGCCGGGGCGGAGCTGGCCGGGACCTCGCCCCCCTGGACGCCGGTCCTGACCGGCGTGCGCCAGCACCGCTCCCCTCCTCAGCCCGCCATGGCGATCGACGAGACCTGCTGGCAGGGCGAGGCCGTGGTCGCCGTGGTCGCCGAGAGCCGCGCCCAGGCCGAGGACGCCGCCGAGCTGGTCTTCGTCGACTAAGAAGAGCTGCCCGCGCTGGCCGACCCCACGGCCGCGCTCGCCCCCGACGCCCCCCCGGTGCATTCGGCGCTGGAGACGAACCTCGCCCTCGACCAGGCCTTCCTGCTGGGCGAGCCGGAGGCCGCCTTCGCCGGCGCCGCGCTGGTCGTGGAGCAGGCCTTCGCCTTCTCCCGCCAGACCGGCGTCACGCTGGAGCCCCGCGGCATCCTCGCCGAATGGGATCCGAGCCTCGAGGAACTGCGCGTGCGCCAGTCCCACCAGGCGCCGTTCCAGAGCCGGGAGATCTTCGCGACCCAGCTGGGCCTCGCCCCCGACCAGGTGCGCGTGACGGCCCCCGACGTCGGCGGCGCCTTCGGGCTGAAGCTGCACGCCTATGCCGACGAGATGGCGGTCGTGGCGCTGGCCATGCGCCTCGACCGCCCGGTGACATTCGCCGCCGACCGGCTGGAGAGCTTCGCCGCCGACGCCCATGCCCGCGAGACGGAGGCGACCGCTCGCCTGGCGGTGGACGCCGAGGGCCGCATCCTCGGCTTCGAGGTCGAGATGCTGGCGGGCTTCGGCGCCTATTCGGTGTATCCGCGCGGGTCGGTCGGCGAGGCGCTGCAGGCGGTCTCGATGATCGGCGCCCCCTACGCGTTCGAGCACTTCCGCGGCCGGGTCCGCGGCGCCCAGCAGAACAAGGCCCCGACCGGCGCCTATCGCGGCGTCGGTCAGCCCATCGCCTGCGTCGTGACCGAGCAGCTGATGGACCTCGCCGCCGCCAGGCTGGGCCTGAGCCCGGAAGAAATCCGCCGCCGCAACCTGCTGGGAGAGGCCTGCGCGATCAGCCCGCTGGGCCTGCGCCTCGAACCCCTGTCCACGGCCGAATGCCTCGCCCGCCTGGAGACGCTCGCCGAGATCCCCGCCCGACGGGCCGAACATGCGCGGCTGCGCGCAGGGGGTGACCCGCGGCCTCGGCGTCGCCTGCTTCGTCGAGATGACCGGCGTCGGCTCCCGCCTCTACGGCCCGCTCGACGTGGCGGTGGCCGCCCAGGAAGCCGTGCGCCTGACGCTGGAGACGGGGGGACGCCTGCGGGCCGAGACCTCGGTGACCGACCAGGGGCAGGGCACGCCGTCGGCGCTGACCCAGGTGGCGGCCGAGGGGATGGGCGTCGCGGCCTGCCGGGTGCGCATGGTCGCCGGCGACACCCAGCGCACGCCCTATGGCGGCGGGGCCTGGGCCTCTCGCGGGATGGCGCTGGGGGGCGAGGCCGTGGCCCGCGCCGCCGCCCGCCTGCGCGCCGCCGTGCGGGAGATCGCCGCCGCCCTCCTGCAGCGCCCCGCCGGGGCGCTGGAGATCGTCGCCGGCGAGGTCCAGGTCGCCGGGGAGCCCGCCGGCCCGACCCTGAGCCTCGACCGGATCGCCCGCACCGCGCGCCATGCCCCGCACGAGATCCCGCTTTCGCCCGTCCCCTCCCTGACCGTCGAGGAAAGCTTCCTGCCCGAGAGCCTGCCCTACCTCGCCTCCAACGGGGTTGCGGCGATCGGGGTGGAGGTGGATGCGCAGACCGGCGTGGTCTCGGTGCTGGGCGCCTGGGCGGTGGACGACTGCGGGCGGGTGGCGAACCCGCTGCTGGTCGACGAGCAGCTGCGCGGCGAGCTGGTGCAGGGGATCGGGGCGGCGCTCTACGAGGAATGCGTCTGCTCGCAGGACGGCCAGCTGCAGACCGGGACGCTGGCCGACTACCTGCTGCCGATGGCCTCCGAGATGCCCGACATCGCGCTGGCCCATGTGCAGACGCCGACGCGGGCCACCCGGCTGGGCGCCAGGGGCGTGGGCGAGGCGGGGCTGGTCGCGGGCCCCGCGGCGGTGCGCTGCGCGGTCAACGACGCCCTGCGCCCGCTCGGCGCCCAGGTCCTGCGCCAGCCCTACGCGCCGGCCCGCATCCTCGAGGCCCTGGGCGTGGGCCTCGACGCCGACGAGGACTGACCCCGCCGGGCCCGCCCCTTAGCCGCGCCCCTCTCCCCCCTGCCGACCCCGGTCGGCGGGGCCAGCCGACGCGCCGGGCGACGCGGAACGACCGGCCCGGGACGAAGGGCATGCGGGATCGGACATGGCGCCGCGCGCACGGGACGACGGGCGAGGGGCACGGAGCGAGGGGCACGGGGCGAGGGGCACGGGGCGAGGGGCACGGGGCGAGGGGCACGG
>CAXGVP010000036.1:0-12279 GCA_964013055.1 uncultured Albimonas sp. | reverse complement strand
CGCCGCAGTCGGCCGCCGCCGCGCCGGCCCACAGCAGCGCGAGCCCCCCTGCGGCGAGACGCCCGGCGGCCCGCGCCTTGCGGCCCGCGCCCGCGCCGACCACCTCCCCGGACGGCCGCGGAGAAGAAGCGGCGGCGCCCGCCCCGCGCGACGGCCGGACCGAAACCGCTCCGGAGATGCGTTTCGCGAATCTTGACAGCATGGCGCCGATCTCCTACCTCCGCGCTGCGTTAGCACTCCCCTGCTCCGAGTGCTAACAGCCGGACCCGGTCTCGGTGAGACGGGTTCAGGCCCAACGTTCGGAGCATCGTGGAAGCCGCATTGCAAGGGAGCCACGTCATGAACTTCACCCCGCTGCACGATCGCGTGCTGGTTCGCCGCATCGAAAGCGAAGAGAAGACCGCCGGCGGTCTGATCATCCCCGACTCCGCCAAGGAGAAGCCCCAGGAGGGCGAGGTCGTCGCCGTCGGCGAGGGCGCGCGCAAGGACTCCGGCGAGCTGATCGCCCCCGCCGTGAAGGCCGGCGACCGCGTGCTGTTCGGCAAGTGGTCGGGCACCGAGGTCAAGCTCGACGGCAAGGACCTTCTGATCATGAAGGAATCCGACATCCTCGGCATCCTCGCGGCCTGAGCGCTGACCCAGCGCCCGGTCTGATCCCCAACAGCTGAAGTTCCAGGAGCCAACGACAGATGGCCAAAGACGTCCGCTTCAACACCGACGCCCGCGACCGCATGCTGCGCGGCGTCAACATCCTCGCCGACGCCGTCAAGGTGACGCTGGGCCCCAAGGGCCGCAACGTCGTGATCGACAAGTCGTTCGGCGCGCCCCGGATCACCAAGGACGGCGTCACCGTCGCCAAGGAGATCGAGCTCGAGGACAAGTTCGAGAACATGGGCGCCCAGATGGTGAAGGAGGTCGCCTCCCGCACCAACGATGAGGCCGGCGACGGCACCACCACCGCCACCGTTCTCGCCCAGGCCATCGTCCGCGAGGGCCTGAAGTCGGTCGCCGCCGGCATGAACCCGATGGACCTCAAGCGCGGCATCGACACCGCCGTCGCCAAGGCCGTCGAGTCGATCAAGGCCGCCTCGCGTCCCGTGAACGACACCGCCGAGGTGGCGCAGGTCGGCTCGATCTCCGCCAACGGCGAGACCGAGATCGGCCGCCAGATCGCCGACGCGATGCAGAAGGTCGGCAACGAGGGCGTGATCACCGTCGAGGAGAACAAGGGCCTCGAGACGGAGACCGAAGTCGTCGAGGGCATGCAGTTCGACCGCGGCTACCTCTCGCCCTACTTCATCACCAACCCCGACAAGATGATCGCCGAGCTGGAGGACTGCTACATCCTCCTGCACGAGAAGAAGCTGTCGTCGCTGCAGCCGATGGTTCCCCTGCTCGAGACCGTGATCCAGTCGGGCAAGCCCCTGCTGATCATCGCCGAGGACGTCGAGGGCGAGGCCCTGGCCACCCTGGTGGTGAACAAGCTGCGCGGCGGCCTGAAGATCGCCGCCGTGAAGGCGCCGGGCTTCGGCGACCGTCGCAAGGCCATGCTGCAGGACATCGCGATCCTGACCGGCGGCCAGGTGATCTCCGAGGATCTGGGCATGAAGCTCGAGAATGTCGGCATCGACATGCTCGGCACCGCCAAGAAGATCCGCATCTCCAAGGACGAGACCACCGTGGTCGACGGCCATGGCGACAAGGCCGAGATCGAGGCGCGCGTCGCCCAGATCCGCACCCAGGTCGAAGAGACCACCTCCGACTACGATCGTGAGAAGCTCCAGGAGCGTCTCGCGAAACTGGCCGGCGGCGTCGCGGTGATCCGCGTCGGCGGCTCGACCGAGATCGAGGTGAAGGAGCGCAAGGACCGCGTCGACGACGCGCTCAACGCGACCCGCGCCGCGGTCCAGGAGGGCGTGGTTCCCGGCGGCGGCGTGTCGCTGCTGTGGGCGTCCAAGGCGCTCGAGGGCCTGACCGGCGACAACAGCGACCAGAACGCCGGCATCGCCATCGTCAAGCGCGCGCTGCAGGCGCCGATCCGTCAGATCGCGACCAACGCCGGCATCGACGGCGCCGTGGTTGCGGGCAAGGTGCTGGAGTCCGAGGACCGGAACTTCGGCTTCAACGCCCAGACGGAAGAGTACGGCGACATGTTCAAGTTCGGCGTGATCGACCCCGCGAAGGTCGTTCGCACCGCGCTCGAGGATGCGGCGTCGGTGGCGTCCCTGCTGATCACCACCGAGGCGATGGTCGCCGACAAGCCCGAGCCGAAGGGCGCGGGCCCGGCGATGCCCGACATGGGCGGCATGGGCGGCATGATGTGACCCGCCTCCGGGGAGCTTCGGCTCCCCGGGCACGCGACGAAGATCGCGAGGGACAGACCAGGGGGCCGCGGCTTGTGCCGCGGCCCCCTTCTTGCGTTCGCGCGAGGCGCCGCGTCGGGCGCGGCGCCCGGCGGCCCGGTCTCGCGCGCGGCGCGGGGCGGGCGCGGCGCCCGGGGCGGGCGAGCCTGGTTGCGGGCGGAGGGACGTTTCCGGACGGGCGGTCGGGGGCGAGCGGGGGAGCGCCGCGTCGGGCGAGGCGCCCGGCGGCCCGGTCTTGCGCGCGGCGCGGGGCGGGCGCGGCGCCCGGGGCGGGCGAGCCTGATTGCGGGCGGAGGGACGTTTCCGGACGGGCGGCAGGGGGCGAGCGGGGGAGCGCCGCGTCGGGCGCGGCGCTGGCGGCCCGGTCTCGCGCGCGGCGCGGGGCGCGGGCGGCGTGCCTGGGGCCCGGGGGCGCGGCGCGGGGCAGGGCGCGCGCAGAGGGACACGCGCGCGGGCCGGAGGGCGGCGCCCCGTTGGGACGATGGGGCGGGAGCCTGGGACGATTCCGGTGCGCGCGGAGGCGCACCAGGGGCATTCAGGGGGCGAAGGGGGTGAGGACGGAGATCTCGAGGTAGCCGCGCTCGGGGCCGTACCACTGCACCGAGCGCCAGACGAAGCCGGTGTCCTCCTCCGCCCAGTAGCGGTGGATCACGGTGCGGTAGGGGCTGCGGCAGGTCTCTTCGACCTCGATCACGTCGAAGGTCACCTCGGCGATCGAGATCTGCGTGGGGCCGATCGGGCGCGGCGCGCACAGGAAGGTGCGCGCGAACGGACGGCCCAGCCCGTCGAGGAACCGCATCACCCGGGTCACCTGCGCGGGCCACTCGCGCACCGGGCGCCGCGCGACCAGGAAGTCCTCGGACGGGTCCGAGCGGTAGCCGGTGCGCTGGTCGCCCAGCGCGTGACCCGACAGCAGCGCCGCCCCGTCGAAGGCCAGGCTCTGCCGGGTGGGGTTGAAATAGGTCACCGTGCCGTCGGGCTTCGCCGCGAAGGCGATGAAATAGGCCATCGGCGCGCCCTCGACCCGAACGCCGATCAGGGCGCCCTCGATGGCGTTGATCTCGGCGCGGGTCAGGACGCGGGGGGGCTCGGCGCTCTCCTCGCCCAGGCCGATGCTGTCGCTGAGCGAGGCGTAGGCCGTCTCGCCCATGCGCCGCAGAAGCTCGGTCGAGCTGCCCTGGCCGCCGCAGGCCGCCAGCACGCCCGCCCCCGCCAGCAACGCCGCCGCCAGCGACAGGCGCCGACGTCGGGCGCCGCACGGCGGGGAGCGGCGGGCCGCGTCGCCGGCGGACGGGGCGATCCGGGGGCTGGCCTCGGTTCCGGCCGCGGGGGCGACCCTGGCGCCGGCCTCATGCGGGGCGGCGGCGCGGGGGCCGCGGCCGATGCTGCTGCGGACGCTCATCGCCAGAAATGCCCCCAGTCGGCGCGCAGGTCGCCGCGATCGACCTCCTGCACGATGGGATAGAGCCGGTTCGACACGTTCAGCCGCGCGCCGCCGTCGCGGGTCAGCGGGCGGATGTTCATGTTCAGCCGCGAGCGCGTCTCGTAGGGCAGGCCCCAGGCGAAGGGGATCGTCAGGCGGATGCCCTTGTCGAAGCTGCCCTCGCCGTATTCGTCGAACGGCACGTCGGTCAGGGTGAAGAAGCCGCCGATCTCCCAGCCGTTGGCGAAGCGCCGCGAGACGCCGAAGGTCGCGCCCCAGTCGCCGGCCAGGTAGCGCCCGGCGTCGACCTGCACCTCCATCCCGTACCAGCCCGTGTCCCAGTAGACCGAGGCGTGGCCGGTGGCGATGTCGTAGTCCTGGAAGCCGAACAGCATGTCGAAGTCGCGCTGGGCCACGTAGTTCAGCTCCAGCCCCAGGCCCCAGCTCTGCTCGGACGGCTTCCACAGCACCTCGCCCGAGACGCCGCCGAACATCCGCTCGAGATAGCCGGCCGAGAGGCGGCCGTAGGTCTCGGGGCTGACCTTGAACAGGTAGTCGCCGGTCAGCCGGTCGATGCCCGGGTCGCCCTGCTGGAGATACTTGGCGAAGTCCGAGCGCACCCGCGGCAGCACCGAGTCGGACTCGCGGGTGATGTCGTCGAAGCCGTTGATCAGCGACTTGGAGATCGCGCCGCTGGCCGAGAGGCCGCGCGCCACCGTCAGCTGGCCGCCGGCGACGATCTGCAGGTCGGCGCGCAGCGGGTTGTCGGGGTCGAACAGGTTCAGCGGCAGGGCCGGCGACAGGTACCAGCTGAAGTCGGGGTGCCGGTTCGGCTCGTAGTCGGGCAGGAAGCTGCCGTTCACCGGCATCGCGCTGAGGATCTCGGCGTCCACGAAGGAGGTGCGCTCGGCCTCCGGCGTCTCGACCGCGGCCTCGAGCCGGGCGCGGCGCAGCAGCACGGTGGTGGTGGGCAGGTCGTCCTCGACCAGGGTGATCTCGAAGTCCTCGACCGAGGGCGGCAGGGTGTTGGCCATCGCCCGCGCGGTGCGCCCGATCGCCTGGGGCGCGGCGTTGAAATAGGGGTTCTCGACCTCGACATGGGCGCGGGTCGCCCGGATCTCGGCCGAGCGCAGGGTCACCCGCTCGCTGCTCATCGCCTGGGCCAGCGCGTCGGTCAGCGCGGCGCGGTTGGCGGGGGCCGAGGCCCAGGAGGTGTCGTAGGCGCCGACCAGCGTGCGCTTGCCGTCGAGATAGCGCCGCCCCGTCTCGCGCAGCAGCACCGAGCACAGCGGCGCGCCGGAGCGGTCGAGGAAGGTGACCCCGTCGACCACGCCCAGCTCGGCGTCGACGTCGAGCGCGGCGTCCACCGGGCAGGCGGCGCCGGGGGCGAGCTCAGTCGGGGCCTGGGCCCAGCGCGCGCCCTCGGTCGCGCCGGCGAGCAGGGTCGCCTCGAAGCCCGCGTCGGAGCCGGGGGCCGGGCCGGGGCCGACGCGCTCGACCACCGGGCCGAGCTCGGCCGAGACGGCGGAGTCGATCGGGGGGCGCACGTTCATCGGGGTGGGGCCGGGGTCGAGGTCTCGCGGGCCGCTGACCCGGGTCGGGTTGACCCCGATGGTGCCGCGGATGCCGAACTCGGAGCCGTACATGGCGTAGGCGCCCAGGGTGAACCAGTCGCTGACCCGGTACTCGGCCCCGAAGTTGAAGGGGATCTTCGGGTCGAAGGCGCCGTTCACCTGCTCCTGGAAGTAGGCGTCGGAGGAATATTCGGCCTTCAGGATCAGCCCGTCGAGGAACTCGGGCCGCCACTCGACGCCGGCGAAGGCGCCCATGTCGGGGCCGCGGAAGAACTGGCCGATGTTGACGTTGCCGGTGCCCAGGTCGCGGGTGTCGCGATCCTTGAAGCGGTCGGAGAAGTAGCCCAGCGGGTTCACGAAGTTGCCGGTGCCCGCCAGACGCCCCCAGCCCAGGCCGCCGGTGACCTGGAGGCCGGGCAGGACCTCCTTGGTGCCGACGATGTATTCGGACGAGTAGACGCCGGTGCCCAGGAAGTCGCGCAGGCCGACGGCGACGGCGGGGAAATAGCGGCTTTCGTCCGAGAGCAGGACCTTGATGTCGAAGCTTCGGTCGAACAGGTCCTCGGCGACGAAGAAGTCCTCGATGATCGAGTATCGGAACGCGGCCTCGACCCGCGGCAGGGCCTGGAAGGTCAGGGTCGTGCGCATGAACCCGCCGAAATAGCTCGAGGTCACGCCCAGTTCGGCGTCGGGCTGGACCCGCGCGCTGGGCATGTCGATCAGGCCGGTCATGCCATAGAGGTTGCGGGATTCGTAGCGCGGGGGCGGCGGCTCCTGCGACAGGGCGAGCCCCGCGGGCGCAACGGCCGCGGCGATCACCACGCAGAACGCGATACGTCTGCGGCATGAAGCCGACGCTGAGATCATCCTGTCGCCCGTTCCGGAGGCTCTGGTCGGAGGCTTGTCCGCCCCTTTTCAACATCTTGTTCGCACGGGTCCGGCCCGCTGTCGACCGTTCCGCGGGGCGCAGGCGGCGGGGCGGGGGCGGGTTGTTGTGCGCGCGCTACGGATGCGGGCCCGGCGGGCAAGGCGCTTCGGGGTCAGTGTGAACGCGGGTTCAGCGCAGGACGTTCAACGCCCGCGACGCGAGGCCGCGCCAGGCCTCCCGCGCGCGACCGCGCGGGGTCTTCACGTAGTCCCGCTCGGCGTGCAGCCATTCGAGCACCTTCTCGGGCGGCGCGGGCAGACGGGTCACCGGGTCGACGTAGCGCGGGTAGAGGATCAGCGCGCAGGCGGCCAGCGCGTCGATCGACAGCGTCCGCCCGCGGGAGAAGGCCGGGTCGGAGGGCGTCTCGGTCAGGCCCCAGCCGGCATAGAACGGCCGGCCGAAGGTGGTCACGGGCAGGTCGCGCAGCAGCGCCTCGAAGCCCATCAGCGAGGTCATGCACTCCACCCGGTCGGCCCATTCCAGGCAGGCCTCGGCGGCGCAGTCGGTGACCACCGCGTCCGAGCAGGCGGCCAGCGTCGCCTCGTCCACCGCGCCGGGACGCAGGCCGGTCAGCACGTCGGGGTGGGGCTTGTAGAGGATGAAGGCCTCGGGGTGGCGGGCGCGGACCCGGCGCAGCAGCTCGGCGTTCTCCTGCACCTCGGGGGAGCCGAAGCGCAGGGACTGGTCGCCCTCCACCTGGCCCGGCACCAGGATCCGCTGGCGCGAGGTCTGCGGCAGGGGGGCGGAGCGGGCGAGGTTGTACTTGGTGATCCCCAGCTCGATCAGCCGCCGGCGCAGGGCGGAGGCGCGGGCGAGCAGGTCGTCCGACAGCTCCGCCTCGCGGGTCAGCGCCTCGAGGTCGGTAGGGCGGGTGGCGTCGAAATAGAGGCCCTCGCGGTCCACCGCCAGCGAGCAGGGCGGCGCATGGCGCAGGCCGAGGCCGACGGAGCGCACGAAGCCGTCCTCGAGCCGGATCACCTCCAGCCCCGCGGCCTCCGCCTCGGAGGCGTCGCGCATCCCCCACACGGCGAGGCGCGCGCGGGTGGCGGCGGCGATCTGCACGGCGTTTGCCATGCCGCCGACATGGGCGGGGGGACCCTCGGGGCCGGTCAGGAACGGGTCGGCGTTGCGGCGCTTCCAGCGCGAGAAGCCCAGCGTCACCGTGCGCCGGTCGTTGCGCTGCGCCTCGGCGCGCAGCAGGGCAAGCGCGTCCAGCGCCTCGATCGCCGGGGCGGAAAGCCCCCGCCACGGATCGACGAAGCGGGCGCGCGACAGCCAGGGCGTGGGGTCCGCCTCGCCCGCCAGCGTCAGGCCCAGACGGCCGCCAAGCGCCGCCCGATGCGCCAGCGCCCCGTGGGAGGCCACCACCCGGTCGAGCCGGCCGGGGCAGACCTCGGCGATGCGGCGCACCACGGGCAGGCCGCGGCGGCGGGCGGCGGCCTCGCCCTCGCCGCCATGGGCGAGGACCACCGTGTCGGCGGCCTCGGCCCGGGCCTGCGCCAGGTCGAGCAGCGCCTCGGCCTGCGCGGCGGTGGCGTCGCGCAGGTCCACCAGCGTCTCGGGCCGCGCGGCGGCGGCGATGACGGCGGGCCACCAGGTGAGGTCGGCGGCGATGCGGGTCGCGAGTTCCGCCGTCGCCGTGTCGGAGCGGGGCGGCGCCTCGCCCAGGCCGAAGGCGACCGGGGGGTGGCCGTGGATCGCGGCCGGCAGCAGCCAGGGCAGCGCCGTGCCCGTGGCGGGCGCGTCGGACCAGTGCACCAGCCGCGGGGTCCCGCGGCCGCCGGTCAGGGTGCGCAGCGCCCGGCGCAGGCGGGCGCGGCCGGCGCTCTGCCGCCGGGCGCCGGCGTGATCGTCGTGGCCGGCAGGGGCGCCGCCGGGGCGGCGGGGGCCGGATTTCGACGGGGGAGCCATGGCGCGGGGGCGAGCTCTCAGGCGCCGGCCCCGAAGGGCAGCTTGCGGGCGCGGACCCGGGCGATCGCCTCGGCGCAGATCTCGACGGCGCGGTCGATCTGGGCGTCGGTATGCTCCGAGGTCAGGAAGAAGCGCAGGCGGGCCTGCTTCTCGGGCACCGCGGGGAAGGTGATCGGCAGGGCGTTGAGCCCGGCCTTGAAGCACTCGTCCGACAGCATCGCGGCCCGCGCGCTGTCGCCTACGATCACCGGCATCACCGCCGAGCCCTTGGCCTCGCCCGTGTCCAGCCCCGCGGCCTTCGCCCGCTCCAGCAGCCGCCGGCCGTTGGCCTGCAGGCGGTGGACGCGGTCCGGCTCGGCCTGCAGCACCTCGAGGGAGGCCAGCGCCGCCGCGGCCAGGGGCGCCGCGAGGCCGACCGAGAACACGAAGCCCGCGGCATTGGCCTTGAGGAACTCGATCAGCGCTGCCGAGCCGCAGATGTAGCCGCCGCAGGACGAGAAGGTCTTGGAGAGCGTGCCCATCCAGATCTCGACCGAGGTCGGGTCCACGCCCTGCATCTCGGCGATGCCGCGCCCGGTCTCGCCCAGCACGCCGACGGCATGGGCCTCGTCGACCATCAGCCAGGCGTCGTGGCGGTGCTTGAGCTCCACCAGCCGCGGCAGGTCCGGCCAGTCGCCGTCCATCGAATAGAGCCCCTCGACCACGATCAGCGCGCGTTCGTAGCGGCCGCGGTTGCGCGAGAGGAAATCGTCCAGCCAGTCGAGGTCGTTGTGCGGGAAGGTCACCCGGGCGGCGCCGGACAGGCGGGCGCCCTCGGTGATCGAGTTGTGGATCCAGGTGTCGGTCAGGATCACGTCCTTGGGCCCCATCAGCGCGCCGATGGTGGTCATGTTGGTGGCGTGGCCCGAGACCATCGTCACGCAATCCTCGGTCCCGTAGAACGCCGCCAGCCCTTTCTCGAGCTTCGCGTGCAGGTCCCGCTCGCCGGCCACCACGCGCGACGCGGAGACCGACACGCCGTAGCGGTCGATCGCGTCGCGCGCCGCGGCGTGGACCTTGGGGTGCCCGTTCAGGCCGAGGTAGTTGTAGGAGGAGAAGTTCAGCACCTCCCGCCCCTCGATCCGGCAGGTGGGGCCGGCGTAGCCCTCCTGCTCGCGGAAGTAGGGGACGCCGATGCCCAGCATCTCGGCCGCCGACTTCTGCAGGCGGATCTGCTTGTGGCCGGGCAGGGCGCCGAAGTCGAAGGCCTTGGGCTGCGGCTTCGGGCCGGGGCGCGCGGCGGGGCGGTCGGAGGGGGTGCGGCGCGAACGGGTCTGGCGCAGCTCCTCCAGCAAGGCGGAGCGGCGCGACGCGCCGAAACGGCCTTCGCGTTCAGAGCCGGACATGGGGCTCGATCCTCTTTCTCATGCGGCGCGGAGCCGTCACGTTTCGGGTCGCGGCCTGCCGCCGCCGGGGCCTCAGTTGAGCGCGCCGGCGGGGCCGCCTGCGCGGCGCTTCAGCTCCGCCAGGGCTTCCTGGTCGATCTCGTCGCCGGCCCCGACATGGCGCTCCACCAGCCCGTCGAGCACGGCGTCGCCGGTGTCGGCGCCCTCGGGGCTCGCGCCGGCCTCGGCCGGGTCGAGCCGCTTGAGCACGCGGGCGGCGATGTCCATCAGGGTGGCGCCGCCGGCGAGGCTCATCAAGGGGATGTCGATGCCCAGCTTCTCCTCGGCCGCCATGCGCAGGTCGACGGCCATCAGGCTGTCGAAGCCGAGCTCGGTCAGCGGCTGGCGGGGGTCGATCTCCTCGGCCGGGAGGCGGAGGATGCGCGAGGTCTCGCCGGCGAGCAGCTCGGAGATCTTCTTGAGCGCCTCCGCCTCGGACATGCCGGCCACGAGGGCGGCGAGGTCCAGCGCGGCCTCTCCGGCGGCGGCGGCGTCGGGCATCTCCATCCGCGCGAACAGCGGCGTGCGGGTGAGGGTGAGCTCGCGCGCGGCCGAGGCCCAGTCGATCTGGGCGTAGTTCACCGCCGAGGCGTCGGACGGGTCGGCGGCGGCGAGCGCCATCTCCAGCCCCTGGAACGCCTCGCGCGCCGTGATCGCCGACGATCCCAGCCGATCCGAGAGGATCGCGCCGGTCCTGGCGTCGCGCGTGAGATACCCCGCGTCCGAGATCGCGCCCCAGGCCACCGCGAGCCCCGGCAGGCCGGCGCGACGCCGCTCGGCCATCAGCGCCTCGAGGTAGCAGTTGGCGGCGACATAGGCCGTCTGGCCGGGGTTGCCGACCAGCGTGGTGGCGGACGAGTAGACCACGAACAGGTCCAGCTTCAGGTCCCGCGTCAGGCGGTCCAGCGTCTCGGCCCCCGCGATCTTGGGGCGCAGCACGGTGCGGATCCGCTCCCCGTCGAGGTTGGCGAACAGCGCGTCGTCGAGCGTCATCGCCGTGTGCAGCACGCCGCGCAGGCGGGCGGGGCCGGCCTCGATCTCGTCGATCAGCTCCTTCTGCGCGGTCTCGTCGGCGGCGTCGCAGGCGCGGGTGACGACCTTGGCGCCCATCGCCTCCATCCGGCGGATGGCGGTTTTCGCCGCTTCCGTGACCCGGCCGGAGCGGGAGGTGAGCCAGATGTGGCGCGCGCCGCGCTCGACCAGCCAGGCGGCCGTCTCGGCGCCGAAGCCGCCGAGGCCCCCGACCACGAGATACGCGCCCTTGGCGGTGATCTTGGGCGCGCGGGTCCTGGGGGCCTCCACCTTCGGGGGGGCCTTCACCAGGATCTTGCCGATATGGCCGGACTTCTGCATCAGGCGGAAGGCGTCCACCACCTCGGCGCTGTCGAAGACGATGTGGGGCAGCGGGATCAGGTCGCCCCGCTCGAACCCGTCGCCGAGCTGCTCGAACACGCGCACGGCGAGCTCGGGGCGGTAGACCAGCAGCTGGTCCGCATCCACGCCGAAATAGGTCAGGTTGCGCCGGAACGGGCGCAGGCCGATCTGGGAGTTGGCGTAGTAGTCGCGCTTGCCCAGCTCCACGAAGCGGCCGAAGGGCTTCAGGCACTCGATCGAGCGCTCCATCGCCTCCCCGAACAGGGAGTTGAGCACGACGTCGACGCCGCGGCCCTCGGTCACCTGCATCACGTCGTCGGCGAAGCTCAGGGAGCGGCTGTCGAAGACATGCGCGGCGCCCAGCTGGCGCAGCAGCTCGCGCTTGGCCGGAGAGCCGGCGGTGGCGATCACCTGCGCGCCCCGGGCGGCGGCGATCTGCAGGGCCGCGAGGCCGACGCCGCCGGCGCCGCCGTGGATCAGCACCGTCTCGCCGCGGGCGAGATGGGCCAGTTCCACAAGGCCATACCAGGCGGTCAGGAAGGTGGTGGGGATGGTCGCGGCGGCCGTCAGGTCCACGCCCTCGGGCAGCGGGGCGACGGCGTTCTCATGCACGCAGACGTGGGTCGCGAAGCACGACGGCGCGAAGGCGATCACGCGGTCGCCCTCCCGGAACCGGGCGCAGCCGGGGCCGGTGCGCACCACCACGCCCGAGCATTCCATGCCCAGCGTGGGGCCGGCGAAGCCGTCCTCCAGCGCCTCCTCGGGCAGCAGGCCCTGGGCCCACATGATGTCGCGGAAGTTCAGGCCGGCGGCGACGACCTCGATCTCGATCTCGCCGTCGCCGGGGGCGCCGCGATCCTCGACCCGCCACTCCAGGCTGTCGATCGAGCCCTGCTGGCCGAGCGCCAGGCGGCGCACGCCCATCGAGGGATCCGCAAGCTGGGCCGCCCGGGCGCGGTCGGCGAGGTCGGAGACCCGCTCCGCCCGCACGCCCGCACGGCCTGCCAGATCGTGCACCGTCTCCCGGTCCGCGGCGGGCGAGAGGATCTCGGCGGCGAGGCGGGGGGCGAGGTCGACGATCTCGGGCGCGAAGTCGGCGAGGCGCACGTCGATGTCGGGGAACTCGTTCGCCAGCACCCGGGCGAGGCCCCAGGCGGCGGCCTCGGAGGGGTGCAGCGGGCGCAGGGGGCCGGCGGCGACGCCGCCGCGGGTGACCACCCACAGGCGGGCGACGCGGCCGGGCAGGGCCAGCGCGGTCCGGGCCGACAGCATCCTGGCGTGC